>JACQGX010000357.1 GCA_016199265.1 Chloroflexota bacterium
GGCGTCAATGGCCGCCGGTACGCAGAAGTAGTCTTCGCCCGCGAAAAGCTGCTGGCCGACTACGAAGCCTTTCTCGTACGCCTCGCGCTTGCAGGCCGTTCGGTCTGATGCATCTGCCGGGAGGTTCACCGAACCCATGAGAGTGCTTCCTATTGCTTCGGCAGGGGTGCGGCGCGCGTCTGCCGGCCATCGCACCGGTGCGATGGCCGGCTCGGCCGCCGACGTTCGTTTCTTGGCGGCCGCGACAAGGCGAAGACGCCGGTGGGAGCCCGCCGTCAAGCGTACGGTGGACGTCGTGGTCTCGGCGATCCTGTTGGTCATCCTCAGCCCGCTGCTCGCCGCCATCGCCATTGCCGTGAAGCTGGGCGATGGCGGCCCCGTGTTGTACCGCTGGCCGGTAGTGGGCCAGCACGGCCGGTACTTCATCGGCTACAAGTTCCGCACCATGGTCGTCGAGGCCGACCAGATAAAGGAACGGCTCCTTGAACAGAACGAGGCCACGGGGCCGGCATTCAAGATGAAGCACGACCCCCGAGTGACTCCTGTCGGCCGCGTGCTGCGCCGGTTTAGCCTGGATGAGCTCCCGCAGCTCTGGAGCGTCTTGAGGGGCGACATGAGCCTGGTTGGGCCGAGGCCGCCGCTTCAGAGCGAGTATGCCTGCTTCACCGAGCGGCAGAAGCAGAAGCTTGCGGCAAAACCGGGCATTACTTGCCTCTGGCAGATCTCCGGACGCAGCGAGATTCGCGATTTCGATCGGTGGCTGTCCCTGGACCTCGAGTACATCCGTCGCCAATCCATCTGGCTCGACCTGCTGATTCTGCTGCAGACGATCCCCGCTGTCCTGCGCGGCCGCGGCGCCTGGTGAGGCAGTGGACCGAAAGAGCCGCTTCATCTACGGCTTTCGATTCTTCCACCACACGTTCCGGCCCGTCTCTGCCACACACCGGCAGACACTACTCGAGAGGTGCTTGTAGAGATACTGGAATTGCGGTTGCTCTCCGAGGAACGTCCCCCAATGGCTCTAACCATTTCGCGTTTTCGCCGGCATAGACCCCAGCTTATCGCCTCGCAGCGCTCAGTAGGCACGATGGCTGCACTGTGCGTGCTGCTAGGATTCCTCTACCATTACTATTGGCTTGGTGTTAATCCCCGGTATTATGCGGGCATCTTGTTGGGTGACTACGAGAGCGTGGTTCTCGGTCAATCAGTTGCACCGTTTCAGTACAGGATACTCGTCCCATTCGCGGTAATGCATGTAGTCTCGTACGGAGTTCTGTCTATAAGGCACGTCGTCTTTCTAGTCGACTCGCTGTCACTACTTTCTGGATTTGTGCTCTTACTGCGATCGGTACGGCATAGCCTGTACTCAGTAACATTTGCTGCGTTGCTTGTCGCATTCTGGGGCTACGGCACGTTCATGCATCCGAAGCCGGAAACGTTCGTGGCATTTGCGCTCGTGAGCGGAGGCGCGGGCGTGTTTCTCTCTCGCCGTATGAGCCGCACCTCTCACTACGCCGCGGTTTCTCTACTTGTTCTGTCGCTGTCGCTTACTCGCATCGATATCCTTGCGGCCCTCGCGCTGCCCTACCTTGCGCGCTGGTGGCGCGATCGTCGAAAAGATGACTTCGTGGTCGGAGCGTTCGTGGCACTGGCCGCCGTGTTCGCGACGGCGATCCTCGCCCGCATCCTCGCCCGCATTCATCCCATGGGCTATCCGCCTAATACACCGCCGGTCCAGATCTCCCACAGTCTCTTTGGGACCGTCACAGGGTTGCCGGTCATCGCGCTACTTTCGGTGTTCTTCGCCCCACTAGGAACTACAGTGCGCGGGCAACTGCGTGGTATCTCCCACAATCTCTTTGGGTCCGTCATGGGCTTGCCGGTCATCGCGCTCCCTCTGGTGTTCTTCGCCCCAGTAGGAGCCGCGCTGCTGGGGCAACTGCGCGGTAGGCGTTTTGAGAAGCTCGTAGCTGCGGACGAGAACATTCTGTTGCTGTGGCCGCTGGCTCACTTCGGTATGACGCTCGTCCTCGGCAGGGTAGACGAAGTCCGGATCTTCTTTCCTTTCGCCGGACTGCTCGGCATGGTGGTTGGCAATTCGCTCGTCGCCAACGCCGGCGGCGAGGCGGAGAGCTCTCCGTTACACCGGCATCCGGGCATCCAGTAGCCGATATGCGACGACGTTTTCTGGGGCAACGCAGGGGCCTCGGCGCCGCGCTCAGCGGTCTGCCATCTAGGACCAAACGGGGCCTGACGCTAGCCGCAGTCCTGCTGGGCGCCGTGGTGATGGTCTACTACTACGCCTGGTGGTTTGAGCTGGGGCGAGGCGGCACTATCTACCTGGCGCCCCTACTGGCATTCGCGATCCTCTACAACGCCGCTCAGGTCTTCGCCGCTTGGTACATCTACGCCAATATCGCATCGCCGCCAGAGCGTCGCGCGCCCTCCGGTCTAAGCGTCGACGTGCTCTTGCCCGTCTATGATGAAGACTACCCACTGGCAGCCAGGAGCCTGGCAGCAACGATCGACATGGCGTATCCGCATCGCACGTTCCTCCTAGACGATGCCCAGAGCGACGCGTTCCGTAAGCTGGCCGATCGGCTGGGCGCAGTCTATCTCCGCCGCCGTGATCGGCACCACGCGAAGGCCGGCAACGTCAACCACGCCCTCCAGTTCAGCGACGCCGAATTCGTTACCGTTTTCGACGTCGATCACATTCCGGCACCCGACTTCCTGGACCGTGTGCTTGGGTACTTCGACGATCCTCGAGTCGGTTTCGTGCAGGCGCTCGTGGCGCACGGCAATCAGCGCGAGACCTTTATCGCCCGGGCCGCTGCCGATCAGTCCTACGACGTCTTCAGCCCCACCTCTATGGGCATGTACGGCTGCGGCGCTGCGCTCGTCTGGGGCGCGCACTGCACTTTCCGGCGGGCCGCACTCGAGTCGATCGGGGGGCATCAGACCGGCCTGGCCGAGGATCTCCACACCTCCCTCGCGCTCCACGCGGCCGGCTGGCGTTCGGTCTATGTGCCGCACGTCGTGGCACGAGGCTTGGTTCCCGCCGACCTGCGCGCCTACTTCGTCCAACAGCTCAAATGGTCGCGCGGCGTGTTCGAGATCCTGCTCGAGCGAAGCCTCCCACTGCTCGTCCGTCTGCGTCCGGCCCAATTCGTCTGTTACGCCACCCGCATGACGTACTACCTGCTCGGCCCGGTGGCACTCATCAATATGCTCGCCCTCGTGCTCATGCTCTTTTTCGGAGAGCGACTCGGCGAGCACCACCTGGTGAGCTACCTGTTCCACTTCGCACCCGCGGCATTCACGGTGCTGTTGATCCGCACGCTGGTACTGGCGATGTGGGAACGGGACCCCGAGGCCGGCGGATTTCACATGCCCGGCGTAGCATTGGCTCTCGGCACCTGGCCAATCTATGTCCTTTCGCTGCTCTGCGCCCTGCTCCGCGTGCGGGTGCCCCACCTCCCTACGCCAAAGCAGGTACGGGGCGGCCCGTACCTGGCGCTGGTGCTGCCGCAGCTTGTGATGGTCTGCCTCCTTGCTGCCGGCCTTGCCTGGCGCATCGCAAGAGGGGTGGACTGGGCGGCGCTCATTATTATCGGCTTCGCTCTGCTCATGATCACGATGCACTGGGCGGTCTTCTACGGTGTCTGGGAGGGGTGGCGTCTCCAGCGGCGGTACCGGCACGGCGCGGCTCCAGTTCTTTCCAGGGCGCTGCGCCGGGCGCGCCAACCGTTGTGATGTTCGCAGCTCGAGCCGCTTGTGCGGAGGCAAGCTGATGCGTAAGCTTTTGAACTGGCGACCTGGACAGCTCACCGCGCGTGTGCTGGTGGGCGTGCTGATTCTGTTACTCCTCACCTCTATCGGAATCGGAAACGTGGGCCCGCCGGCCCCGGCTGGGGCGCAGCGGGTACCTCCGGGTGGGGCGCCACCGCCCGGGTCTGGTCCGAAAGAGACGGGGATGTTTATCCGGGTCATCGACGGCGACACGATCGACACGTGGGTCGACGGCCAGCGGACCGGCATCGGCCTGCTCGGGATCGATGCACCCCAAGGCAACACCGACTGTGGCCGGCAGGCCGCGGTCTTGCTGCGCCAGCTCACCCAGGGGAAATGGCAGCTCGTGGAGGATCCAGACCTGAGCCTGGCGTTCGACTCCCGCCTGCGGCGGATGTACCACGCCGTCACCCAGGACGGCCGGTCGGTGGCGGTGGAGGCGGTTCGAGCGGGCGTGGCCCGGGCCGACGGCAGGGGCAATGACGCGCCCCTGCTGGCGCAAGAGGAGGCCCAGGCCCGGCAGGCCGGCCGGGGCTGCCTGTGGGCGCCGGGGCCGCCGGGGCCCGAGGGGGCGGAAGAGCCGGGCGGGCCAGCGCCAAACGCCGAGCCGGATGCCCCGCCTCCGGCCCCCGCGCCGGCAAATGCGGCGGCGCCCGATGCGAGCGCCGCGGGGCCCGGCGCCGCCTCTGGCCGGCGCGCCGCGCTGGCGGCGCCCCCGACGGGCCGTCGCCCCTCTCCCGCGCCGGGCGCGCGGCTGGCGGATGCGCTGCGCGCGATGAGGCTGGGTGACTTGATCCGGCCGCCGGCAGCGGAGGCGGCTCCCCTGGCCGCGACGATGCCGGCGGGCTTCAGCGATCAGGTCGTCGCCTCGGGCTTCATCGAGCCGACGACCTTCGCATTCCTTCCCGATGGGCGCATTCTGATTGCCCAGAAGAACGGGCTCGTCTTCGTGTACAAGAATGGGGCGCTCCTACAGACGCCGTTCATCGACATCCGCGACCGCGTGAACGACTACTGGGACCACGGTCTGCTCGGCCTGGCGGTCGACCCCAACTTCGCCACCAACGGGCACGTCTACTTGCTCTACACGTATGAGAACGACCCCCTCCAATACGACGGCACCAAGACGGCGCGGCTGGCGCGCTACACCGCCAGCGGGGACACGGCCGCGCCGAGCAGCGAGGTGGTGCTACTGGGGAAGACCGTCGGCAGCTCGTGCAACAACTTTCCCGCCGGCACCGACTGCATCCCGTCAGACGCTCCCTCGCACAGCATCGGGAACGTGAAATTCGCCGCCGATGGCACGCTTTTCGTCACCGCAGGCGACGCGGGCCACTTCAACGCGGTGAACGACCACGCGTTGCGGGCGCAGGACCTCGACTCGCTGGCGGGCAAGGTGCTGCACATTACCACCAGCGGCGCCGGCGTTTCGACCAACCCCTACTGGAACGGCGACGCCGGCGCCAACCGGTCGAAGGTGTGGGCGCGTGGCCTGCGCAACGCGTACCGCCTCACGCTGCGCCCCAGTAATGGGCGGGTCTACTTGGGGGACGTCGGCTGGAACGACTGGGAGGAGATCAACGTCGTGCCGGCGGGCGCCAACCTGGGCTGGCCTTGCTACGAGGGGACCCTGCGCCAGGCCGGCTACGAGCCCAAGAGCACGTGCCAGACGCTCTACAGCCAGGGCACCGGCGCCGTCCGCTTCCCACTCGTCCCCTACAGCCATAATGGGGGCGCCTCGGCCGTGACCGGCGGGGCGTTCTATACCGGCACGGCATTCCCCGCCGAGTACCAGGGTGCTTACTTCTATGGCGACTACTCCCAGGGCTGGATCCGCCATCTGCGCACGGACGCCAGCGACGCGTTGGTCAGCGGCCCGACCGACTTCGCCCCCGACGCCGGGGCGGCCGTGGCGATCGAGATGGGTCCTGACCAAAAGCTCTATTTCATCGACATTCGCACCGCGCAACTGCGCCGCATTGTCTACGACCCCAACCCCACGCCGACGCCCGCCATCTCACCCACTCCTACGCCGGCGGGCTTGCCGCTGCGGGTGAACGCGGGGGGTGGGGCGTTCACCGGTGGCGACGGCCGGCAGTGGGCCGCCGACAGCGGGGCCACCGGTGGGGGCATCGCCACCTTCGGGGCAGCTATTGCGGGAACAACCGACGATCCCCTCTACCAGAGCGAGCGCTACGGCAACTTCACCTACAGCTTTCGAGTCCTCAACGGTACCTACACCGTCACGCTCAAGTTCGCCGAGATCTACCATGAGAGCCCAGGGCAGCGGGTGTTCAACGTGGCGATCGAGGGCCAGCCGGTGCTGACCAACTTCGACATCCTGGCGGAGGTGTCGAGGAACACCGCACTGGACAAGACGTTCACCGTCGGCGTCGCCGACGGCCAGTTGGACATCGCCTTCACCACCGTCGCCGACAACGCCAAGCTCTCCGCCCTCGAGGTGATACCCGGCAGCGACGTTCCGACGGCCACCCCAACGCCCACGCCCGTACCACCGCCCGGGAACAAGCCGCCCACGGCGACGATCAGCTCCCCGGCTTCGACTCTTCGGTACAAGGTGGGCGACGTCATCAACTACTCCGGCTCCGCAACCGATCCCGAGGACGGCGCCATCCCGGCCAGCGGTCTCGCGTGGCAGGTCATCATCCACCACTGTCCGGGGGGGGACTGTCACACCCATGTGCTCCTGTCCAACAGCGGCACGGGCGGGAGCTTCACCGCGCCGGACCACGACGACGAGACCCACCTCGAGATCGTGCTGACGGCCACCGACAGTGGTGGGCTGACCGGCACGGCATCGGTGACGATCCAGCCGCAGACGGTCCGCATGACTCTCACTACGTCGCCGGCCGGCCTGCAGGTGGTCTACAACGGCCAGAGCGGTGTCTCGCCCATGACGCGTACGACCATCGTCGGCGCCACCCGGACGATCCATGCGCCGTCGCCGCAGGGAAACCTGACGTTCACGTCGTGGTCCGACGGTGGCGCCCAGCAGCACAACGTGACGCTGGGCGCCACCGATACCACCTACACCGCGTCCTTCACCTTCAACCCGGTGCGGCTGAACGCGGGGGGTGGCGCCTACACCGGCGGCGACGGCCGGCAGTGGGCCGCCGACAGCGGGGCCACCGGCGGGAGCATCGCCACGACGACGGCGGCGATCGCCGGCACGGCCGACGACCCGCTCTACCAGAGCGAGCGCTACGGCAACTTCAGCTACCGTTTCGCCGCGCCCAACGGGACCTACACCGTCACGCTCAAGTTCGCCGAGATCTACTGGGACAGCCCGGGGCAGCGGGTGTTCAACGTGGCGATCGAGGGGCAGCCCGTGCTGACCAACTTCGACATCCTGGCCCAGGTGCCGAGGAACACCGCCCTCGACAAGACGTTCGCCGTCAGCGTCGCCGACGGGGCGTTGGACGTCGCCTTCACCACCGTCGCCGACAACGCCAAGCTCTCCGCCCTCGAGGTCGTGGCGAGTACGGCCCCGCCGCCTACC
>JACQGX010000360.1 GCA_016199265.1 Chloroflexota bacterium
CACCCAGCCGGAGGTGCCGATCCAGAGAGCAGGCATAGCGGTCAGCTTTCAGCGGTCAGCTTTCAGCGGTCAGCTTTCAGCGGTCAGCTTTCAGCGGTCAGCCGCCGGCTATCTGGTCGCTGCAAGTGGTGGCAGCGCTAGCTGAAAGCTGACCGCTGAAAGCTGAGAGCCTATCGCTCCTACGTTTCGTCCGCCTCGTCGAGCCGCTCAGGGTTGCGGACGCCGATCAGCCGGTTCCACAGCGGGTAATCGACCTCCGACTTGGGGACGTAATAGTTCTCTGGACCGGCGATCATATCGGCGGCGGCGGTGAACTCGCCACGATCGACGTCGTTGAGGTCGAAGTACGTCGCGCCCTGCTCGAGGCGGGAGCCGGCCGGCACGACGGGGACGCGCCGCAGCTCGTCGTCGGCCAGGCCGCTGTAGCGGCGGTGGAGCTCTTTGATGTCGTGCAGCGTGCGGAAGCGTTTCTCATCGGCAGCCGAGAGCGGGCCTTCATTCTGACCCGCCAACGCGTCGGGGTTGAGGTCTTCGCGCCACGCCTCCGGATGGTGGCCACCCGGCTGCCACATGTGGTCTTTCTTTACTGGCACTTGTTACCTCCCATAAGTCAGTGCAAAGTGCAAAGTGCAAAGTGCAAAGTGCAAGGTCAATACCGGATCGATGGTTGTTGCGGGCCGATGATTTTGGCCTTTGGCCCTGATGTAGTCGAAAGCCAAGGCGAAACCCGCAGGCAGCCTCACTTTGCACTTTGCACTTGGTTTAGTGTCCCTTGGCTCCGGCCGGTTTGCTCGAACGGGAGCCTTCAGACGGCGGGCGCGCGCGATTGGCTTTGTGATCCGCCTTTGCGATGAATGCGCGGCGCCTTGGGGTCGCGTTCTTCGCCCTGGCGCGGCGAGTCCGCCTTACTTACCTCCAACTGGCCCTTCTTGACCATGGCAGTATCTCCTTTCGGACGGCGAAGTCTTCACTCCGCCTCAGAAGTCGGCGCAAGAACTGTGCCTGCCGACAACCGCCGTCGTTTGCGCCATGGTATGGGCTGCGTGCAATCATGTGTGGGAGCATACCTCCTGGCCTCCCTTCGAGGGAAGGGGAACGACGGCCGTGGTTGTGCCGTTCCTTGGGGCTTGAGTGTGCCGCGCCGGTAGGAATTCAGGTTGTCGGAAGGGAACAAGAGTGAGTCAGACCAAACCCAACATGTTGGTGATCATGAGCGACGAGCATGGGCCGATGTTCTCGTCGACGTACGGGCATCCCATCATCCGCTCGCCGCACATGGACGCGCTGGCGGCGCAAGGGGTGACGTTCGACACGGCGTACTGCAACTCGCCGCTGTGTGTGCCGTCGCGCGCGAGCTTCATGGCGGGCAAGCACGTGCATCGCATCGGTGCGTGGGACAACGGCGCGCCGTTCCCTTCCGATACCGTGACGTGGGCGCATCTGCTGCGCGCTGCCGGTTACCACGTCGTGCTCGACGGCAAGATGCACCTCATCGGGCCGGATACGCTGCACGGATTTGACGCGCAGCTCACGCGCGATGCGCACCGTACCGAGCGCAGCAACATCAGCGGCGGTGAGTGGCATGAGCCGCACCGCCGTGGCGGCGAGCAGATGCGCCGGCGTATCGAAGAGGCCGGGCCCGGCCGCGCGCGGCACCTCGACTTCGACGATGCCGTCGAGGCGGCCGCGCTCGAGTGGCTGCGGCAGCCGGATCGCGCGGACGGTCCTTGGTGCCTGGTGACTGGGTTCCTGGCGCCACACTTCCCGCTGATCGTGCCCGAGCCCTACTTCTCGATGTACTACCCAAACAACCTCGATATGCCGCTGATTCCGCGGGGGCACGTCGAACGGCAACACCCGGCGCACGAGCGCGTGCGGCAGACGTTCAATCTGTACGACTACAGCGAAGAGCAGGTCCGGGTGGCCCGCGCGGCGTACTACGGGCTCGTCACCTACCTGGACGACAAGATCGGGCGGCTGATCGAGGCGCTGCGCGAGACGGGGCGACTCGAGGACACCGTCGTCGTCTACACGACCGACCACGGCGAGTTCGCCGGCGACCACGGGCTCTGGTGGAAGAACAGCTTTTACGAACAGGCGTCGCGCGTGCCGCTGATTATCTCCCAGCCGGGGCAGCTTCCCACCGGAAAGCGCTTCGGCGGCGCGGTCTCGCTCGTCGACCTCGTGCGGACGATGCTCGACTTCGCCGGGTCCGGCGACCCCGGCGACCTGGACGGGGACAGCCTGCTGCCGGTGATGCAGGCGCTGGGAACGGCCGGTGAAGCGGACGCCGCGGCGCGCTGGAAGGACGAGGCGATCTGCGAGTACTACGGCCACGCGACGAACCGGCCGCACCGGATGATTCGCGCCGGCCGGTGGAAGTACAACTACTACCACCGGGAACCGCCCGAGCTGCACGACCTGGTAGAGGATCCCCAGGAGTTCCACAACCGCGCCGGTGATCCGGCGTGCGCCGCAGTGGAGAGCGCGCTGCGCCGCCGCGTGCTGGCCGGCTGGGACCCCGACGAAATCGAGCAGACCGTCCGCCGCAGCCAGCGCGCCCGTCAGATCATCGCCCGCGCCGAGGGCGTCCGCCGCGCCGAGCCCGCGCCGCAGGGGCTGCCGCGCTGAGGGCGGCACCATTTTCGTGGTGGGGCGACGGCGTTCTCGGGCACAGCCGCCCCGAGGCGCCGCTGCCGAGCCGTTCGCGGGGAGCGCGCGCGGAAGCGGGCAGCGCCGGGCAAGAGGGCGTCAAATCTGGCCGCAAATAGCGGTCATTCCGGCGCATCTTTGTACGCATAGAGAGCGGTCCAATCTGGGAAGGGGAGTTTGTTTGGCAATTTCGCCTCTTCCGCGCGCGGTGACAAGCCGGCTGGAGTGGCGCCTGCTCCATATGTGCAGGGGCCACTCTGCTTCGCGACTTTTGGTTGTTAAGGTGCAGGGCGAGGGGCGGCGGTAGTCGAGACGGTAATCGCAGACCCCTCCGTAAGAGAATCTGCCTCGGGAGGGGCGGATTTCAACGCGGCCGACGGGTTTCACCGAAAACGCTCTTTACTGCGAACATGTCTCGTCGTGTCGGAATGTCGATGCGCTCTCATCGTACTCAGCGTGATGCACGTGATGCGTGCTGAAGGATTAGGAACCCATGCCCTAGTACCGCTTGGCGGAAGTGACAACAGGGGTAGGGCAGGGGTAGGATAGCTGGTGC
>JACQGX010000371.1 GCA_016199265.1 Chloroflexota bacterium
CCCCGAGCGCGTCAAAGCGCTGTTCGGCTTCTCCCTCCACCGCATGGCCAATCCCGACGCGGCCGATCCACCGGCCTTCGCCGCCGCCGCCTAGTCCAGGACGTTTTCTGAACATCTATAGTTCCTGGTTCCTGGTTCCTCGTTCGGCTCCACAACCAGGAACCAGGAACTAGGAACTCGAAACGCCTCTCGCTACCTGGCGCGCGCCGCCGGCCGGCCGGTTTGCCGCTGGGCAAGACGCCGGGCGCGTCCAGGCTCGTCGTCCACCACGACGGTGATGTGTGTCGTTCGCTTGACGTACGGGCTGGCCATGCCGCGCGAGCGAGCACGGAAGCGCTTCGCCCGCGGTCCCTGATCGGCCGTGGCATTCACGACGTACAGATCGTCGGCATCGAGCCCGTAGTTGTTCTCGGCGTTGGCCACCGCCGAACGCACGATCTTGCTGACGGCGCGGGCCGCCGCCTGGGGCGCGAAGCGCAGCAGCGCCAGCGCCTCGAGGGCCGGCCGCCCCCGAATCGTCTCGACGACGAGCTGCACCTTGCGTGGCGACATCCTGACGCCTCTACCGAGCGCTCTTACCTGCATCGCTTACTCCTGATTGGAGAACCAAGAACGAAGAGCGAAGAACGAAAAGTGAATGGGCTTCACCACGTTGCGTCCTTCATTCTTCGTTCTTTTGCTACCTCGCTCCTGTGCTGCGCTCGCTCTTACTGTGACCGCGGAAGTGCCGCGTCGGCGCGAACTCACCCAGCTTGTGGCCGACCATATTCTCGGCGACGTAGATCGGCACGTGGCGCCGGCCATCGTGCACGCCGATGGTGTGGCCGACCATCTGCGGAAAAATGGTCGAGTCGCGCGACCACGTCTTCAGGACGCGCTTTTCGCCGCTGCGATTAAGCAACTCGATTCGCGCGAGCAGCTTGGCGTCGACGTACGGACCCTTCTTAACTGAACGAGACACGTTGTTAGCTCACCTGTCTTAGACAAACCGCAATGCGCGATGCGTAACACGCAAACCCATAAAGTGTACCGTCTACCGACATCCCGTGCTCCCTTGCGCCTGACGCATCACGTATTTCTGACTACCTGGAGTACCGGCGCCGGTCGCGCGCGCGACTGATGATCAGCTTGTCGCTGGGCTTGCGCTTGCGGGTACGTAGACCCATAGCCGGCTTGCCCCACGGCGTTTGTGGCTGGCCACCGATCGGCGCCTTGCCCTCACCACCGCCGTGCGGGTGGTCGCGCGGCGTCATGGCCGAGCCGCGCACCGTCGGCCGCCGGCCCAGCCAGCGGCTACGCCCGGCCTTCCCGAGCGAAACGTTCTGATGGTCAACGTTGCCCAACTGGCCGATCGTCGCCGAGCAGTTGGCGTGCACCCGCCGCAACTCACCCGAAGGCATGCGGATGGTGGCATAGGTGCCTTCCTTGGCCATGAGCTGCGCCGCCGTGCCGGCGGCGCGCACCATCTGCCCGCCGCGCCCGGGATAGAGCTCGACGTTATGGATTATCGTGCCGACCGGCATCGCCCGGAGCGGCATCGCGTTGCCCGGTCGGATCTCGGCATCGGGGCCGGAGCGCAGCGTGTCGCCCACGCGCAGGCCGAGCGGCGCCAGGATGTAGCGCTTATCGCCGTCGCTGTACGCCACGAGAGCGATGCGCGCCGAACGGTTCGGATCGTACTCGATCGTCCGGACGCGGCACGGCACGCCGTGCTTATCGCGCTTCCAGTCGATGATCCGGTACAAACGCTTGTGGCCACCGCCGCGGTGCCGCGTCGTGATCTTCCCCTGGTTGTTGCGACCCGCGTGTTTCTTCAGCCGCTCGGTCAGCGGCTTGTACGGCCGGTCTGTGGTGATCTCCTCGAACGAATTGACGCTCATTCCCCGCCGGCCGGGCGACGTGGGCTTGTAGATGCGAACTGGCATGGCGATGTATTGCCTTTTCTAGCGTTTCCCCGTCGGGGCGGACCTAAACCAAGTGCAAGGTGAAGGGGACTACGGGTTCCACCTTGGCTGTTGTTTAGGTGTCCGCCCTCGCGGCCCCGGGGCGGACACCCAGGTCCGCCCCGACGACCACGCCCGACGAGGTGGTTGTCTTCTGCATTACGACTCAAACAGCTCGATGCGCTGGCCTTCGACGAGCGTCACAATCGCCTTTTTCCAATCCGGCAATTGTGCCTGCCACCGGCGCCAGCGGCGACGCTTGCCGGGCATGTTCATCACGTTGATCTTCACGACGCTGACGCTGGGCCACGCCCGCTCGACGGCCGCCTTGATCTGGTGCTTGTTGGCATCGGGATGGACTTCGAAGACGTACTTGCCCTGCTCCGCCAGCCTCGTCCCCTTTTCGGTCACGCGTGGCCGGCGCAGTACGTCCCAGACGTTGATCTCAGCCATAGCGCTCTCTCCTTAGCTCTCGACCGCCTCTACGCCGCCGGCGGCCGCAGCGGTCGCGGATGCCTCCGGTGCGCCGGGAACGGCAGCAACCGCCGCAACGCCGTCCTCCTCGGCACCCGTCTCCTCGGCCCCGCGCTCTGCCGAAACGCCGTACCGGCCGTAGCGCTCCTCGAGAATGCGCGCGGCGTTGACGCTCAAGACGACGCGTCTGAAGCGGAGGAGGTCGTATACGTTGACGTTTTCGACGGTGATCGTCTTGACCTGCGGCAGATTCCGCGTCGACAGTTGAACCATTCGGTTCGGCGCGTCGAGAATGAGCAGCGCCGATTGCCCAGGTGCGATGGCGTCGAACACCCGGGCCATCGTCTTGGTGCTCGGCACATCAAGTGAAATCTCCTGGATCAGTACCAGCTCGCCGTCGGCGGTCTTTGCGGCGAGCGCCGAGCGCAGCGCGCCGGCGCGCATCTTCTTCGGCAGGTCCTGCCGGTAGCTTCGCGGATGGGGGCCGAACACGACGCCACCACCCGTCCAATGCGGGGCGCTGCGTGCACCCTGGCGAGCGCGCCCGGTGCCCTTTTGGCGCCAAGCCTTCTTGGTCGTGCGTTTCACTTCACCGCGAGTCTTCGTATCGTGTGTCCCCAGACGCGCGTCCGCGAGCTGGCGAACGACCGCCTGGTGCAGGAGCGCCGTGTTTGGGCTGACGCCATACACGTCGTCGCGCAGCGACACCTTCTCGGCGGCGGCGCCATTCGCATCGTATACCCGGACGTCAGCCATCAGCGTGCCTCCTTGCTGACCATCAGCAGGCCCTCACGCGGGCCCGGTACCGCGCCACGTACGAGCAAGAGGTTGCGGCCGGTGTCGGCGCGGACGACCAGCAGATTCTTGACCGTCACGCGCTCGTTGCCCATTTTGCCCGCCATGCGCATGCCTTTGTGCACCCGGCCGGGCGTCGTGCCCGAGCCGATCGAGCCGGGTGCGCGCAGACGGTCAGACTGGCCGTGCGTCTTTGGGCCGCCGGCGAAGCCATGGCGCTTGACGACGCCCTGGAAGCCTTTCCCCTTCGAAGTGCCCACGACGGCAACCAACTCGCCCGGCTCAAAGATGCTCACGTCGAGACGCTGGCCCACCTCGAACTCGCCCGCTTGGGGGACGCGCCACTCGCGGAGATGCCGCAGCATCGGCGTGCCCGCCTTCGAGAGGTGGCCGCGCTCCGCGCTCGCGAGGCGGCGGTTCTCCTCGAACCCTAGCTGGATCGCGTCGTAGCCGTCGGTCTCGGACGTTTTCACTTGGGTCACCCAGCACGGGCCGACCTGGATGACGGTCACCGGCACCACCCGGCCACTCTCGTCAAAGACCTGGGTCATGCCAACTTTGCGTCCTATCAATCCCAATGCCATATCTGTGTCCAGTGGTCAGTCGTCAGTCGTCAGTGGCGTTGCCGCACGATGGCAACCGACTACTGACTACCGGCTACTCGTTCGCTACAGCTTGATCTCGATATCGACACCTGCCGGCAAGTTGAGCCGCATCAGCGCGTCGACGGTTTTGGGCGTCGGCTCGAGCACGTCGATCAGGCGCTTGTGCGTGCGCATCTCGAAGTGCTCCTGCGAGTCCTTATCGATGAACGGCGAGCGCATCACGGTGAAGCGCTGCTTCTCGGTCGGGAGCGGCACCGGGCCAGAGACATCCGCACCGGTCCGCTGCGCGGTCTCGACGATTTGGCGCGCCGATTGATCGAGGATCTTGTGGTCGAAAGCTTTCAACCGAATGCGAATGCGTTGCTTAGCCACGTATTTGCTCCTTGTAAGCAGTAGGCGGTAGGCAGTAGGCAGCGGGCACTGCTGCAAAGTGATGTGCCTGCCGTCTCACGGCTATCCTATCCGTCACTACTGCCTACTGCCTACTGCCTACTGCCCCGTGCCTACGCCTCGATGGCGGTGACGACGCCGGCGCCGACGGTGCGCCCGCCCTCGCGGATGGCGAAGCGCAGCCCCTCCTCGATCGCCACCGGCACGATCAGCTCGACCGCCATCTCGATGTTGTCCCCC
>JACQGX010000048.1 GCA_016199265.1 Chloroflexota bacterium
AGTGAAGAAGGTCTTGAACGGCGTGCCGATCAGCTCCTCCCGTCCGTACCCGGTGAGCGCCTCCATCTGCTGGTTGACGTCGGTGATAATCCCCAGCGGGTCGGTGGTCATCAGGGCGTCGATGTTGCTCTCGATCAGCGACCGTGTGTAGTACTGCGCCGCCTTGAGCTGCTCGGTCAGTCGGATTTCGTCGGAGATGTCCTTGGAAATCAGCAGGAAGCCGATCGGCTTGCCTGCTGAGTCGCGGCGAGGCGTGATGACGACGCGGGCGGTGAACTGCTGGCCGTTCTTGCGCACGCGCGCCAGCGTGCCTTCCCATTTGCCGTCACTCAGGGCTGTGCCGAGGATGGCGCGCGGTGTCCCGGCGGCGACGTCCTCCTGGGTGTGCAGGATCGAGGAGTTGGCCTTGCCGACCACCTCGTCGGGCTCATAGCCGTAGAGCCGCCGGGCGCCTTCGTTCCAGAGCAGGATCCTTCCGTCGAGGTCCTTGCCGATGACGGAATATTCGGTGGAGGCCTGGAGGATGTTGGTGATGAAGTCCACTGCCTCCTGGGCGTTGCCCACGATGGCGCTGTCGAACAGACTTGACTGGCGCAGTTTCTCCGCGAGGCGCAGCTCGCCGGACACGTCTTTGGAAATGAGAAGGAAACCAATAGTCGCCCCGGTGGCGTCGCGGCGCGGCGTGACCACGACGCGCGCCGTGAACCGCCCGCCATCCTTCCGCGCCCGCTCGACGACACCCTCCCACTTGCCGTCTTCGCTTGCGGCGCGCAGTATTTCCTCTGGAAGCCGTGCGGCGACGTCCTGGGGCGTGTGGAGGATGGAGGCATTTACCTTGCCGACCACCTCCGCCGGATCGTAGCCGTACAGGCGGCGCGCGCCTTCGTTCCAGAGAACGATTTTGCCGGCCAAGTCCTTGCCAATGACCGAGTATTCGGTGGACGACTCGAGGATGTTGCCGACGAAGTCGATCACCGCCTGTGGGTCGCGCATCAGCGCCGGGTCGAACAGGTTAGCAGTCATCTCCGCCTCCTAAGGCTCCTACCCGTAGTTCCGGCGCGCACCCTCGTTCCACAGCAGGATATCTCCCTCCAGATCCTTGCCGATGATCGAGTACTCGGTAGGGGACACCAGGATGGTTCCGATGAAGTCGACGGACTGCCGCGCATCCTGCATCGGCGCGCTGTCCATGAGCTCAGTCGCCACCGGCCTATGCCCGAATGGCCTCAACCCGCACGTCCAGCGTTCCCCTCCCCCGCCCGACGTGACAGGGAAACGCATTTCGCCCACCTCGCTCGCGCGGAGGACGGGATGCCCCAACTCTACATGCATCGGGCCGCGGCAGTCGCTCGAATGGGAGATTCGGCTCGATTCAATCGCGTGATGGCAAGACTCCCGGAGATCGGAAAGCCTCGGCCGTCGTTCCCCGTCCCGCGTCGGGAGGGTTCCACGGGGCAAGTCTGCTTGCGCGACCTAGCCGCAAGAATTGCCTGCACCCCGGCCTATAGGGGTCGCAATCTGGCCGGCCAGCCAGCGACCTCGGCCTCACGCCAGGTACGCGCCGTCGGAGGGGCTGGCGGCGACGCGCGAATAGAGCGAGAGGATGCCCCGTGCGTGGCGCGGCTTGGGGCGCTCCCACCGGCTTCGGCGTTCCTCCAGGAGGTGTGCTGTCTGCTCTTCGGTCAGATGCCGGCCATTCGTCCCGACGAGGGCGAGCCGCCGTTCGGGCACGTTGATCTCGATCAGATCGCCCTCTTCGACCAGTCCGATGGGGCCGCCGTCGAGCGCCTCGGGCGTGACGTGGCCGACCGCCGGCCCCTTCGCCGCGCCGGAGTAGCGACCGTCGGTGACGACGGCGCACGTCGCCGACAGCTCCTTGCTCGCGGCGATGATCGCCGTGGCGTAGTACATCTCCGGCATGCCGTTGGCCTTCGGCCCTTCGTAGCGGATGACCGCCACGTCACCCGGCTTGACCTCGCGGTTGATCAGCGCCTCGACGGCGCGATCTTCGGTATCGAAGACGCGCGCGGGCCCCACGTGGACGTGCATCTCCTTGGGGACTGAAAAGTGTTTGATCACCGCGCCGCCCGGTGCCAGGTTGCCACGCAGCACCGCGACGCCGCCCTCCGGCCCAAACGGGTCCTCGCGCGGCCGGATGATCTCGTGCCGGTCGACCTGGACGTTGGCGAGATAGCCGCGGGTCTCGAAGAAGAACGTACTCTTCTCGATCTCGTCCAGGTTCTCGCCCAGTGTCTTGCCGGTGACGGTCAGGCAATCGAGGTGCAGGAACTCCCGGATCTCGAGCATGACTGCCGGCACGCCGCCGGCGTACCAGAGATATTCGACGGGATAGCGCCCGGTCGTCTTGGCATTGGCCAGCACCGGCACGCGCCGGTGGATGCGGTCGAAGTCGTCGATGGTGACGTCGACGCCGGCCTCGCGTGCGATCGCCGGCAGGTGCAGCAGGCTGTTGGTCGAGCCACCCACCGCGGCGTGCAAGGTGATCGCGTTTTCAAAGGCCTCGCGCGTCAGGATCTTGCTGGGGCGGATGTCCCGCGCCACCAGCTCGAGGATCTGCTTGCCGGTGTAGCGTGCGACGCGCAGGTGGCGCGTCAGCGGCGAGGGGATGAGCGCGGTGCCCGGCAGCGCCAAACCGAGCGCCTCGGAGAGCACCTGCCCGGTGCTGGCGCTGCCCATGAACTGGCACGCGCCGCACGTCGGGCACGCCCCTTTCTGGTGCAATTCGAGGTCGGCGTGCGGCAACTCGCCGCGCTCGACGGCGGCGCCCATGCCCCATAGCTGATCCGACGTGACGTAGTTCGGCGCGTTCATCTGCGTGCCGCCCGGCAGGTGGATCGCCGGCAGATCGCAGCGCGCGATGGCGATGAGGTGCGCCGGTACCGATTTGTCGTTGCCGGAGATGAGCACCATGCCGTCGTGCGGGTGGCCGAGCGCGTGGATTTCGACCATCGCGGCCTGCACGTCGCGCGAGACGAGCGAATAGCTCATGCCGCGGTGCGCCTGCGCCACGCCGTCGCAGATGTCGGAGGCGTAGAAGACGCCCGGCTTGCCGCCCGCCTCGAAGACGCCGTTCGACACCTCTTCGATCAGCGGCCGGAAATGGAACGTGCCGGGGTGACCCATGCCATACGCGCTGTCCACCAAGATCTGTGGCTTGGCGAGGTCCTCCTCCGTCCAGTTCATGCCCAGTCTCAGAGCGTCTCCCTGGTGGTTCACCCGGCGGAGCCTTTGGCTGCGTAGTTCGGTCATGCTTCCTTGATCTCTGATCTCTGCGGTTTCTCTGCGGGGCGTCTGCGGGGCGTCCTTGGGCGTCCTTGGGCGTCCTTGGGCGTCTGACGGCGGCGTACGGACGGTGGCGCTACCCGGTCGACAGAGCGGCGGACGTGTCTCGAGGTCACCCGCCGATGTGCGACATCTCCACTTTCCGGCGCACCGCCGAGCCGGCACGATCGGGCGTGCTCGCCGTACGAATCTCGGAGTACCGGTCGGCCCGTCTGCCCCAGGTCCTCTCTAGGAAAGCGCTGATCTCCTCGTCGGCGGCTCCCCTGCGCAGCAGAGCGCGGAAGTCGTGCCCGACCCCGGAGAACAGACAGGTGTACAGCTCGCCTTCGGCCGAGAGCCGCGCGCGGGTGCACGTGCCGCAAAACGGCTGAGTCACCGACGCGATAACGCCGATCTCGCCGGCGCCGTCGACGTACCGCCAGCGTTCGGCGACCTCGCCGTAGTAGTTCGGCTCGACCGGCTCGATCGGCCAAGCGGCGTCGATCGTGCGGACGATCTCGGCCGCCGGCACGACGTCCTCCATCCGCCAGCCGTTGGTGTTTCCCACGTCCATGAACTCGATGAACCGCAGAATGTGGCCGGTGCCGCGGAAGTGCTGCGCCATATGGAGGATGCTCTGCTCGTTGGCGCCTCGCTTGACGACCATGTCGATCTTGATCGGCGAGAGGCCGGCATCGGCGGCCGCGTCGATCGCGGCGAGCACCTTGGCCACCGGAAAGTCGACGTCGTTCATCGCCATGAAGACGGCGTCGTCGAGCGAATCGAGACTAATCGTGATTCGGTTGAGGCCGGCCGCTTTGAGCGCGTGCGCCTTGGCCGGCGTGAGCAGTGACCCATTGGTGGTCAACGTCAGGTCGTCGAGGGCCTCGATCTCGGCGAGCATCGCCACCAGTCGCTCCAGGTCGCGGCGCAGCAGCGGCTCGCCGCCGGTGAGCCGGATCTTGTGAACGCCGTGCGCCGCGAAGACGCGCGCCAGGCGGGTAATCTCCTCGAACGTGAGCAGGGCAGCGCGCGGCAAGAACGCGAAGTCACGCCCAAAGATCTCCTTGGGCATGCAGTAGGTACACCGGAAGTTGCACCGGTCGGTGACCGAGATGCGCAGATCGCGCAGGGGCCGCTCCAGACTGTCGACGAGCCTCACACTCAGATGATACGCGGTTCGCGATGCGATGTTCGCACTCAGGCGCCGGCAAAGGCGCGCAACCGCTCGGCGGCGCGCTCCAGCGTCTCGATCTTCTTGGGAAAGCTGAACCGCACGCGCTGCCGCCCGAGCGCGGGATCGGGATAGAACGACGATCCAGGAACGACGGCGAGGCCGTGCTCGACGACGAGGTGGCGCGCGAGTGCGACGTCATCGGGGAAGCCGAACCGGGCGATGTCGGTCATGACGTAGTACGCGCCGTCGGGGGCGGCGTAGGGGAATCCGGCATCGGCCAGACTGCCTAGCAGCATCGTGCGCTTCTGTCGGTAGTCATCCAGTAGGCGACGGTAGAAGTCGTCCGGTAACCCGAGCGCAACTGCGACGGCCGCCTGAAGCGGTGCGGCAGCTCCCACCGTCAAGAAATCGTGAACCTTGCGGATGGCATTCGTTATTCGCGGTGCGGCAATAGCCCACCCAACACGCCAACCAGTCACACTGTAGGTCTTGCTTGCCCCCGATATCACTATCGTCCGGTCACGCATGCCGGGCAGAGTGGCGAGAACAACGTGCTCACCGCGGTACACGAGGTGTTCGTAAATCTCATCGGTAATGGCCACTGTGTCCCATCGCTGGCACAGGTCAGCGACGATAACCAATTCCTCGCGGGTGAACACCTTGCCGGTGGGGTTATTCGGCGTATTGATGACGATGGCCGCCGTCCGTTCATTGAACGCTGACGCCAGCTCGTCAAGATCGAGACGCCAGGATTGCTCCGTCTCAGCGGTCCTGAACGTCGGCTCTCGGAGTGAGACAAACCGAGGAGTTGCCCCCGACAGCACAGAATCCGGCCAGTAATTCTCGTAGTACGGGGCAATGATAATCACCTCATCACCCGGATTCACCGTCGCAAGGAGACTCGCGACCATGGTTTCCGTCGCCCCGCAGCACACGGTTATTTCGGTGGCGGCATCAACCTGCATGCCATAGAACCGTTCATATTTACCGGCAATCGCGCGCCGTAGCTCCGGTGCACCCCACGTGACGGCGTACTGATTGATGTCCCGCTGGATGGCTTCGCAGGCAGCATCCTTTAGCTCCTGCGGCGACGGGAAATCAGGAAACCCCTGAGCGAGGTTAATGCCGTCGTCTGGATGGTGCAATTGGATCAACCGCGTCATCTCACGGATGACCGACTCGGTGAATAGTTGCGTTCGTTGAGCGACACCACGAACCATAATAGTGGGATTGTAGAGGGCAGGCGAGTGCCCCTTGAGTGGTGGGCGCCACGCCGTCCGCACCCCGGCCTCGGCCACGAACACCCCGGCCTCGGCCA
>JACQGX010000358.1 GCA_016199265.1 Chloroflexota bacterium
CATCCCGAGCGGGTCAAGGAGTTGTTCGGCTTCTATCTCAAGCACATGGCCGACCCCGCCGCCGCAGCAGAGCCGGCCCTGGCAGCCTAGTCCAGAAGGTTTTCTGACTGTCTATAGCGGCCCGCAGCGACATCTTCGACCCGCGCCTGCTGGCGAGCGGCCTGCGCCCTACCAGCCGTGCTGGAGGGAGAGCGGCGCAGATTCAAATGCCCCTCGGCCACTCCGGCCTTTCTCTGAGACGAAGAGCATCATCCTCGTGGCCGCGCTCGCCGTAGGGAGGCCGCCCTTGCCGGTGAAGATGGTGACCCCGTGGATCTCCTGCCAACCGGCTTTGGCGTAGAAGCCTGCCAGGTTTGGTTCGCAGAAGAGGGCCGCCACATCGGCGGCGCTGCTCTGGATGTATTGCGTGGCGGCGGTGACCACTTGGCTCCCATACCCCTGCTTGCGAAAGGACGGGTAGGTGAACACGTTGCCCAGGCCGAAGAGACGTACCGTCTCTCCGGTGTGGCCAATGGTCATTTCGATGACCGCGGCGTAGCTGATGAGGAGGTCCTCCAGGACCAGCGCGAAGTGGACCGGGCGCAGGTGCGCCCCGTACGTCTCTCGGAGCAGGCCGTTGTTGATCCACGGCCAGACGGCACGGATAAACGAGACGGCCTGCCAGTTGAGGTGACAAGGAAACTCGTCATGCCGGTAGATCATCAGCCGCGGCTGCATGTGCGCACCCATCCGGGGCAGTGTGCCACGACAGGTCGGTTTATTACTACCGCCCCTGACTACCGTCCTGCGAGCGTGACCCACCCGGCGGGCGGCAGGCGATCGACCGCTGGGCTCGGTTCTAGGTGCGGGACGCCCGGCGGCGAATGGCGGCGGACTGCTACGGAGCGAACGGCCGCTTCTGTTTCTCGGAACCGCAAAACGCAAGTGCTACCTGGGATCAGGAATTTGGTGGCGTCCGGATAGCTGTTACCAAGGGACGGGAACGTCCCTCTGAGTCCCAGAAGACGACAGCGCGTTGAAAAAGCCGGCTGCCAAGCGCTTTGCCATTCTTCGATCGGCGCTCCCGCTGCCGTAGATGGGTAACTCCAGGTTGAAGCACGTCTCGGGTTGCGCCTACGTGCGTGCACGCAGGGTTCTTTCAACAAGCTGCTGTCTTCTGGTAACTGTGGTCTACCGCATTCTCCGAAGCACCTCCACCGGCACCGAAAACTCCGAAAAGTGGCGCGAGGCGCGTTCCCGACGCATTGGCGGCGGGGCCGGCGAGTGCGCGTGCCCGTGTGCGCTGGCAGGTGGGTGTGTTCTGGATGCGCCGCAACACTCGGGAGGTCCGCTCGTCACAATACGGTAGAGGAAATGGCGCGCATGAACACCGGCGATAGGAGCGAGCGGAACAAGACCGACGAAAAGGCGCTCCTCGCGTGTCGAGTCCGGGACCGAGCGTTGCTCACCGGCCGCTTCACGTTGCGATCGGGCGCGGTGAGCGAGGTCTACTGGGACAAGTACCGGTTCGAGAGCGATCCAGCGGTCCTCGGCGCCCTCGCGGAGGCGATGCAGGCGTTGTTGCCTACCGAGTTCGACAAGCTGGCGGAACTCGAACTCGCTGGTATTCCGCTGGCGACGGCCATCTCGCTGCGGACGGGCAGGCCGTGTCTCTACGTGCGCAAGGTCGCCAAGAGCTACGGCACGGCGAACCTCGTCGAGGGTGGCTTTCGTCACGGCGAGCGGTGCGTGGTCGTCGAGGATGTCGTGACCAGCGGCGGGCAGGTGTGCGCGTCTGTGCGCCAGATGCGGCAACTCGGCCTGGTGGTCGAGCGCGTGGTGTGCGTTGTCGACCGCGAAGCAGGCGGGCGAGAGAACATCGGGGCGCTGGGGTGCGTGCTCGTCCCGCTCTTCACCATGCGAGAGCTGGAGCGCCTGTCGGACTGATGGTGACGCTGGTCTGGCCAGGGCAAGAGCAGGTCGCGTGCAGGCTGGACGGCGCGGTGGGCGACCGGCGCGGTCCCGATGGTGTACATCCCGGCCTACACGGCCGGCAGACAGATGTCCTCGCGCCCGCCGCAGACGGCGTCGCCGACGATCAGGGCGGCGCGCGGCGGTTGCCCTGGCGGTCGGAGCCGCAGGAGCAGCACAGCTTCCTCCGGCCAGCCAAACTCTGGGAGATGCAGCACCTCGACCGCGTCCCGGCGCTCGCCTTGGTGGAATGTGCCGTCCTCTCTCCTCTCACGGCCGGCCGTTATGCCGATGGTCAGTCGGGGGCGAGCGCCGGGACGCCTCTCGCCCGCTCGTCGGCGGCCGCCCTATAGCGTTCGTAGAGCGTGCGGGCCGGCCAGCCGGCCAATCGGGAGAGATTCCCCTCACGGCCGCCGGTGGCGAGCCACGCCACCTCCGACCGCAGGCAGCGCTCCACCGCGGCGCGGCCGCCGACGAGAACCGGCCTGCCGTGGCCGAAACCGACGGCATCGAACGGCAGCTCCGGCAGGCGTGAGAGCGAGGCGTGCGCCTTGGTGAAGTCGGCGACGTAGCGGGGAGCGTGGAGGGCCACCTCGCCGTCCGGGATGCCCTGGTCCTCGCGGCCGCCGGAGAGCGCGTCCCCGACGATGAGGCACGGCGCCGGCCGCGTGGCCTCGACCAGCAGCGCCACCTCCTCCGGATGGTAGACATCAGGCAGGTGGATCACCCGCACGGCGTCCCACAGCAGGGCGCCGTCTTCCAGCACGCCGTCGATCGGGACCTCCGCCTTTGCCACCCCAGCCTCGTGCATGAGCACACGGCAGCTCCAGCGCTCCCGATGCCGCGCCGCCGCTCGGGTGTGCCACTCGCACGTGAGCAGGACGTGAGTGGGCGTGCCCAGCCGCTCCAACTGTTCGCACTCCTCCTCAGTCAGCGGTGGCGCATCCACGAGCTCCACGCCGCCGGCCTCGGGGAGCGCCAGCGCGAAGTCGTTGAACGCGTACGTCACCCCCGGTCGGCTGCTGGAGGGAACGTGAGCGGTCCAGCCGAACACGTGCTCGGTCAGCGGCTGCAGCATCGAGGCCTACGGTACCGCCTGCTTGGTGCTCGTGGCAAGGTGGCGGGCCCAGTCTGATGCGCCGGTGTGGCCCACCTGCCGCGTCGAACCCAAGGCGAGCCGTTGTCTCGTAGGGACCGAACCCACCACGTTGACGGAACCAACTCAGTAGTTCCCCAGCACTACCGCAACGACGCTGCTTCGCCTGCCACCCCCACCTCTACCCACCACCTGCCACGAGGGCACGGAGCAGGCCCTTGGCTTGGCGGAGATACTGCGCCGATCGGGACAAGCGGGAAGCTGCCGGACTACGTGGCCTGATGCCGAATCGCCGGACAGCGGATCATCCTGGCGGCCCGTGAAGGATGTATCCTTACGTCGGGCGCGCCGGAGTGGTTTCTGGGCGCGCCCGAAGAGGACGCAGGGAGGACCATGGAACCGCACCGCACGTGGATCGCAGTCGAATTGGGCACGGAGGCGCGGCCGGCGCTGGTGCGCTGGGCCACGTTCTATCCGCGGGACGAACAGAAGACGCGGGGCGGCATCTACGTCGCGTACGCACTGGCGACCGACCAGGGACCCGTGGTCGTCGATCCCTGCCGGCCGGCGGCGCACGCGGACCAGGTGCTGCGCGACCGCCTGCGCGCGATGGGCGGCGTGCCGATCGCCAGCGTGCTGACCAACGACATGCACGAGCGCGACGCCTACGCGCTGCGCCGCACGTACGGCGTGCCGGTCTGGGCGTCCGCCGCCGGCGTGCCGGACTACGACGGTACGCCCGATCGTCTGTTCGAGGATGGCGCGGCGCTGCCGGGCGGCCTCCGCGCCATCACGATCGAGGGGCCGTTTCCCGGAGATACTTGTCTACTGTGGACCGCGCCAGAAGGGACGCGCGTGCTCTTCACCGGGGATATGGTGATGGGCGGCGCCTTCGACGAGGACCCACGCGTCGACGTGACGCTCCGGGAACCGGGCCTCTATCTGCACGGGGTCAACTCGCACCCGCGCGGGTCGAAAGACATGGCCGCCTTCAAGGCCAGCTTACGCCGGCTCCTCGACGAGGAGTTCGACCTGGTCTGTCCCGCCCACGGTCGGCCCTACGGCCGACCCTACGGGGCTAACCCCAAGGCCGCGCTTGCGCGCCTCCTCGAGTGACGGTCTGCCGGTGTCGCCGGGCCTGTGCGCCGTACCGCATGCGCACATGGAACTCGCCCAGCAGGACATCGCGCGCCTCCGCGCCGCGGGCGTGGACGCCTTGCCGAGAGGGAATAGACCTCAGCGTCTGGTGCTGAGGCGGCCATGGCGTGTAAGAAGGGAGGACGATCGTGTCGAGCCGAACCAGCGTGTCAGGAAGCAGAGGTGCATCCTTCCCGGCGCTTTCGGATCTGAGCGCATCCGAGGTCGCCGAGGTCATCGAAGCGAACATGGCCGAGTTCCTGCTGGCGCTTGGGAGAGCCGGCGGTGGAGAGGAGCGGAACGAGCCGCACATCCACTGGACCATCGGCGGTTCGCCCATCGTGTACCACAACTGCGTCGTGCGTACCGATCTGACGCCGGACCAAGCCGGTGCCGAGATCGCAGCGGTGATTGCGCGGTTCCGTGCCCATCGTGTGCCCGGTTCTTGGCACATTGGCCCCTCTACCCGCCCGGCAGATCTCCGCGACCGGCTGCTCGCGCGCGGCTTTACCGGCTGTGGGCCCGGCGGCGAACCGGGCATGGCCGTAGATCTCCATGCAGTCGACGAGGTCAGCGCGCCACCGGAGGGGCTTGCGATTGAGCGGGTGCACGATGCACCGTCACTCGCCGCGTGGGCACACGTGCTGTCGCTCGGCTTTGGCGAGGGCGAGAGGGAGGCGTTCTGGGTACGCGACATGTACGCCCGCATCGGAATGGGCGATGACGTGCCCTGGCGCCACTATCTCGGCCGGCTGGCCGGAGAGGCCGTCGCCACCGCGTCCGTTTTCTTCGCCGCCGGTGTCACCGGCCTGTATTTCATCTCCACCGCGCCCGAGTACCGGCGCCGCGGGATCGGCGGCGCGATCACGCTGGAGGCACTGCGCCAGGCCCGGGCGCTGGGGTACCGGACGGCGGTCCTCGGTGCCTCCGGCCTGGGCTATCCCGTCTACCGCCGCCTCGGCTTTCAGGAATACTGCCGCATCGGTGTCCCGGAATGGGCTCCAGGTGAAACGTGAGGCGCCTCCTGCCAGCGCACTGGAGCGACGGTCACCGGGACCCTCATGTGCTGCCCGTGTCTGTGCGCTCTTCCGCCAGCGGTTCTCCGTGCCAGTAATCCACCTTGGCGGCGCGCTGAAAGAGCGCGCGAAACGCCGGCTTGCCGTCCGCCCCGACGGCGCGCGCCAGCACCTTGTCGGAGTCCGGGTACTCGCAGATCTCCCACGGCTCTACCGTGCTGATCGCCAGATAGACGAGCGGCGCGTCGCCGTCGTTCTCGAACTGGTGTGCGCCCGCGGGTCCCGTGGGACAGCCGATCACGTCTCCGGGGCGCACGTGCTGTTCCTCGCCGCCGTAGCGCAGCCGGCCGGTGCCCTCCAGCACGTAGAACAACTCCTCTTCCGCGTGGTGGAAGTGGTAGGGGCAGGACACCTGGCCGGGAGCCAGCCGCGTGAGCGTCACGTCCAGCTTGCGTGCCCGCACGTGCTGGGTGAGATCACGGTCTTCGATGCCGAATCGCCCGCGCGCAAACGGCTCCCACGGGACATCGTCCACATTGACCAGGAACGGCTTGGGCTCATTGGGCTCTCTGGGATCGTTGCTCATACATTGTCCTTTCGCAGACGCTGGGCAGGGCCAGAAGCGGAGCGCGCAGCCCAGAAGTCACCGAGCAGACGGCGGTCTGGTGCACGCGCAGGTCCGTGTGTTCGATGCCCTGCCGTCCACGGGAGTTTCGTCTCCACCTACTCTACCAGCGGCGCGCCCACCGCGATCATCAGCGGATACGGTCGGGACGGCGGTACTCAGTGCTCCATCCCACCCGCCGTCCCGGTCGCTTCGGCGATTCCCGTAGCAAACCACGGTAGAATAGCTCCGCTGAAGGCCGAATGGAGGACGAGATGCAGGCGGAGCCAGCAGCGTTGCGAACACCGGAAGAACTCGTAGAGATCGGCTTCGCGCGCTCACGCGTGGTGATGCTGAACGAGGCGCACTCCTGGTGGAACCGCTGTCTGCGGACGCGCGCGGTCGGCCGGCGGGTGCTGCCCGTGGCGTACCGCGCGGACGCGCGCTACCTGGCGATGGAGGCGCTCGCGGCGGAGCAGGCGCACGAGGCCAACCGCACGCGGCGCGCACCGGAAGGAGAGCCGGCGCGGCTCGGCTACCTGGGCCAGCCGGAGATGCGCCGGCTCGTGCAGGACGCGCTCGACCTCGGCTTCGAACTGGTGCCGTATGAGGCCGCCGCCGAGGAGACCCGGTCGCCCGGCGACGACCCGATGAGCCTGGAGGTCACCAACCGGCGGGAGGCGGTCCAGGCCCGCAATCTTGTCCGTGCCCTGGCCGCCCGACCGCCGGACGCGAAGCTGCTCGTCTGGTGCGGCAACGGCCACCTGCGGAAGGCGCCGGGGACGCGTTGGAGTCCGATGGCTACCGGTTCCGCGAGCAGAGCGGCCTCGACCCGTTCGTCATCGATCAGACCCGGACCGTCGTCTTCCCGGGCTTCTCGGCCAGCGCCCGAGCGACCGTTCAGGAACTCAGAGACCGGTATGCGCCACAGTTGCTCGCATTGGGCGGGACGGCGGGCTGGCTGACCGAGGAGGCCCCGGCCGACCTGCGGCAGGACCGGGAGGACGCCTTCATGCTGTCCGTGGACAACGAGCTGGAATGACCGGCTCGATCCAGAAAGCACCAGGCTTGTGCAGGACCTCGTGAGCCGGCCCCAAACGGCGGGCGCCGAGTTTGGATTTCGTGGGCCAGCCGATCTCGTCGATGACCTCCCTGAGCCGCTGGGTGTGCCGCGCGTCGATCGCGTCAATCGAGGGATCTCATTGACACGTACTCAAGGCGATTTTCCGCGCGGCCTGGTCCACCATCATCGGCCGCAGCACCTCCCGCACAGCCTCCACCCCTGCCCTCAAGATCTGCTAGGCCATACTCGTCGCATCACACCGATCATCATGCGGCGGATCCGGAAACCCGACCAGATCCCCCAGCTACGCCGTCACCCGCGGCGCCCGGTCCGGATGCTCGGCCATGACAGCCACACCTTCCCGCTCTCTGCCAATGGCGACACCGCCTCTATGCGCGCTCTCTTCGTCGACGGCTTCACCGTGTAACCCGGCATCGGGAAGTCTGCCTGTCCCACGAACCCCTAACCGCTGCACCGCCACTACATTCCCGCCGGCTTCCTCCAACCAAACGCGCAGGGCCGCCGATCGTGCTCCGGCCCGGGCCTTCGGCACAAGCAGATGGGCTCGCTCTTGAGCGGAATATGTACCTGTGCGGCACTCCTATGGGTACAACTCCATTCAATCGTGAAGTTACCTGGCGGATCTTCAGGAGTGATCACGGTGAACTGGGGTCGTACCCCTCATGTGCGATACGCCATTGGCGGATCACACGTGTAGATGGCGTCATTCGCGCTGGCGTGGCTTGCACGCCTTGCACCCGGAAAGGATGATTGAGCGATGGAGACGGTGCTTACTTCCTTACAGAGCCTCCCGCGTGAGACTCACACGTCCGAGGAGGCGATGGTGGCACTCGCCCTCAATGCCGGCGCGAAGCAACTGTGGCGTGAACAGGTACCTTCCATCTCCGCGAAACAGACAGCTACAGGAAGCCGAACAAACCCTGCGTGACCTGTATGCCACGAGCACACTGTTTGTCACGCGGGCCATTGTGGAGAGGCAACTACTCAGCCCTAGTTGCCAGTCGGTATTGCTGACTGCCGCTGAGGGAATGGCATCAAGTTACACGTTATGCTTAATGCCACCTCCTGAGGTTCCTGCTGTGAAGCTGTATCTGGACACGTCGATTCCGAGTGTGTACCACGATCCCCGCGACCGCCGAATACGCCGCGTTACGCGGACATTCTGGGCTACCTTGTCCGGCCGGCACACGGGTACCATCTCCACTCTCGTCCTCGCCGAGATTGCTCGGGCGAAGCCGGAGAAGCGGGTACAATTGTTGGAGTTGGTCGCAGATTTGGAAGTCTTGCCCGTGACCTCTGAGGCTATCGTGCTGGCTCAGAGCTACCTCGCTGCCGGCGCCTTTTCGGTCGCCACGCTTGAGGATGCAGAGCATCTCGCCACCGCCACAGTGCACCATATCCCCGTCGTGGTGAGCTGGAATTTCAACCACATGGTGAAACTCAAGACGCTGCAGTTGGTGGGATTGGTCAACGCTGACAACGGCTATCAACCCATCACCGTCGTTACCCCGGACCTGCTACTCTTGCCGGAGAGATAGTCGAGATGCGGTATCGCAGTGAGTCCTGGGGAGTCGACGTACGCGACGACATTGCGCAAGAGTGGACACGCCCCGATGGCACGGTAGACGACGTCCTAGCCGGTCTCCATGAGGTGCGACGGCGTATCGCTGAAGAAACGGCGCATCTGTCGGCACCGGAGAAGGCCGCCTACTACCGCGCCCTAGCCGAGCAGGTGCGGCGCTCGCCTTCATCATCGTCGCAACCGACCACAACACCAGTGTCGGCGGCCTAATCCGTTCCGCCGCCACCGCCAGCGCCAACGGATGGCCTCTGGCTGGACGGCGCACTCATCCGACCGACCGGCCACCCACCACGATGGCCGTCGTCTGGGTACATGGCGGCGGGGTGAGCTTCTACCACCGGTCGTATCTGCGCATCGGCAGAGCGCTGGCGGCACGTCACATCGCCGTCATCCTTGGGAACAACTGCGGGCACGACTAAGGCTCATGGCACGATCGGCGCGGCGGCGGGTCGCTCGTTGGCGGGGTAGCCTGGGAACGCTTGGAGGAGTCTCCCCATGATGTCGCCGCCTTGATCACCTTCGCCGTCGAGCGCGGCTTTCCGCGCGTGGCCCTTGTCGGCCACAGCCTGGGCGTGGTGAAGGCGACCATGTACCAGGCGCAGCGCCAGGACCCACACGTCGCGGGCCTCGCCGTCTGCTCACCGCCGCTGCGCCCCCACTAGTGGGTCACTTGTCACGGACGTTGCGGTTCCTGCAAATGGTGGCTGATCGTGGCACACTCAGATTCGGCCCCGTACGGAACGTGCATGTGCGTGACAAGTGACCCACTAGAAGACGCAGGCCCACCCGGAGGTGCTCGCGCGGGCAGCGCGGCTCGTGAGCGCAGGACGCCCCAGGGAGTTGGTGCAGGGGCCGGAGTACTGGATCGCCCTGAGTGCGCAGACGTGGCTGAGTACCGACCGGTTTGATCTCGATCAGTTTGGCCGGGACAATCCGGCTCCCGCTCTCGCGGAGATCCGTTGCCCGGTGCTGGTCCTGTCTGGGACCAACGAGGCGAGCGTGTGCCTGCCCGAGGACCTCGACCTCATTGCGCGGCACGCCGCCCGTGCAGCGCGCGTGGAGATCCACCTGATCGAAGGGGCTGACCACTTCTACACGGGGCACGAGCCGCTCGTCGCCGAGTGTTAGGCCAACTGGACAGATGGGTTGGCCTAACTGGCGCGTCCCCGAGTAGCTAAAGACCGCGTTTCTGACACGCTGTCCTGACGACCTCATGTGCCCTTTGGTCACATGCACTATCCTGTCTCGCCGACCGGCATTCTCAGCCGCAACACCGCCCCCACCGCCTCGACTCCCGTCCGCAGGTGCGCCAGCGCCATACTGGTCGCATCACACCGGTCATCAAGTGGCAGGTCCGGAAAGCCCACTACCTTATAGAGCCGATCAGGCCCTGCGATCGCAGCCGGTCCACGAGTGGCGTGGGGGGAACCTGCCGGCGCAGCTCATCGACGGCCCGGAGTCGCCGCTCGATGTCGCGGTCGAGTGCTGCCCTGTGATCCCAGTAGTAGGCCAGCGCGGAGTGGATCTGCCCAAGCGTGAGGTAGGGGTGCTGGAGGTGCAGTTCCTCGGGGCTCCAGCCGTAGGCCATCTGCTCCAACACGAGCTCGATCACCTTCATGTTCGTGGGCGCGATGACGGGCACCCCCTGCTCGTCGAGCACAATGTGTTCGTAACGTGTTCCAGCGGCCACCATGGTTGCCCTCTCTGTCACCAGCGGCATCTCCGCCATTGCGGCAGGCGCGGTCTGGTTCTGACATGATTGCCGCACGCGCGACAGGGTGAGGAGAAGCCACCCTTCCAGACAGGCGGCTGACACCGCCGGTGTCCATGGAGGTCGCGAAATTCAACCATTCGCTACCTCCCAGGAAAGGCCGACCATGTGCGCCGCGCTGGGCCGGGCAACCGTCTGAGCGCCAACCATGATGCCGAACGCAAAGGGGGTCGCCCCAACGGAAATCGCCGTCCTTCAAATCAAGCTGATCGCGTGGCGCGGTAGCGGCCATTACTGTCACCGGATTTGCGGGCGCTTCGGCCGCCGCTCGTCGGGTTCTGGTGTCGCCGGAAAGCGCACCGCCTTCAGGTGCGACCGCCCGAGGGCGTAGGCCTTGGCCACGCGGTGCACGCCGTCCATGAGGTTGCCCTCGGCCGCGAAGATGATGGGGTAGTCGAGGTCCGCCTCCATGATGCGCTTGGCGTGGCGGGCGATGTCAAAGCCGGTCGGCCGATCAGGCCCCCAATGACCGCTGAGGTAGTTCACCACCTCTTCGAGGGGCACCAGCTCTACGGGCAGGTCCCGCGCGAGTTCCCACAGGCGCTCGACGTTCTAGACGAGGTGCTCGGTGGCCGTATCCGTCTCGCAAGTGTGCCTCCAGCGCGCTTCCTCTTGCCCCATCGACTCCCTCCGACGTGACGACGGCAGCAGTGTAGCCGGTGCCAGAGGACCTGTGCTCGTGTGTGCTCGTGCCGTACCGCACCGGACCCTGCTGGGCTCGCCGCCGCTAACGTGCCGCCGCGCGGCTTCGCCACCACGTGCCGACCTGCGCGGCCAGTTCCTCGACGGTCAGCCCGGTCGTGCGTTCGAGGGTGGATGCGAGGTGCTCGTCCCGGTAGTGCGAATTCAAAAAGAACTCCTTGGCGAGGTCGGCGTCCTCGTGGAGCGGCGGCTCGAGGTGGAAGAGGCAGTAGTCGGTCTCCCGGACGTGCCACACGCGCGACTGCCGGTCAAAGCTCATCCTAACCTCCTCATGCTCCCGGCTCGTCCCTGCTGCCGGCCGCGTCTGCCTGGTCTACCCCTTCTCGCTGGTGTGCGGCTTCCGCCCATTCGCCGGTGCTGTAGCGCGGGTCGAGCACGGTGCTCACGCCCGCCAACAGCGTCAGGAAGCCCTGCACCCGGTGCCCCTTGAACGCGAACTGCCCGCGCGCCTCCTGCGTGCCACCTGCTCCGCCCGCTCGTCCAGCAATGGGCGCACGGTGCGGGCGAGGGCATCCACCTCGGCCCGCAGCGCCGCGACCTCCGCCGCCGAGTCTCGCTCCATTGCCTCTGTCGACAAGCTCAAAGTACGTAACTACGTATGCGTGTAGATGATGCCCTACAGTTGGTCAAGGCGCGCCAGAAGCTCGCCGGCAAGCGCCTGGCGTCTGTCTGCGCAAACGATGTGACGGCGCCCGATGCCGGGTTCGGGGTCGACACCAATCGAATCACGATCCTGCATGCATCCGGCAACCAGGAAGACCTGCCGCTGATGAGCAAACGCGCCGTGTCCGACGAGAGCCTCGGCCGAATCGTGCCGCCGCTGTCGTCGCTGCCGTGCTCCTAACGGCACAAATGAGCACCCGCTATTGCGCAAGAAAGCTGCTCCTACCGTGAAGCGGCGGCGTCCGCGAAGGTCTACGTCTGCTCCTTCGGCGAAGGCGTGAAGCACGTCCACTTTCACGTGATCCCGCGCACGCCTTCCCTGCAAGCCTTTGGCGCCGTAACCCACTCGACTTGCCGGCCGGACGTGTTATCGTGATACTTGTCTGGCTGTGGCCGCCTTCTCGGGAGTTATCTGCGCATCGAGCGTGGTACCGGCGAGGCGGTGGATATCTGGTCGGTCCGCGGAGCTGCGGATACCGGCCCACGCAGGCCCTCACAGGGGAGGTAGAGACACATGAACGCCCAGGTCGACCACCGTATTGAGGATGGTATCGAAGACCGTATTGAGTGCGGCAGCCCAGGGAAGCAGTGCGAGACTGTGGCCACTACCGGCTGGAGCCGCCGTTGCGCCGCTCGACGCGTGGCGGCGCTGCTGGCCACTTCAGCGACCGCTGCACTGGCGGCATGCAGCGGCTCCCCGAGGGCCAAAGCGCCGCCGGCCGGCGGGAAGTTGCCACCGGCCAAGATCCGCTATCTTCACTGGGACCGCCCGCGCGACGAGGCCTACGCGCAGGTTTGGCGTGAGTTCTCGCAGCAGCATCCCGGCGTCGAAGTCGAGCTCAATACCGTCACCGGCGTCTACACCGAGAAGCTGCTGTCGATGCTCGTCTCCGGCGACGCGCCGGATATCTTCGCCCTCGATCGCTCGCAACTGGAGCCGTTCGTGCAACAGGGCGGCATCGCCGACCTGACGCCCTTCGTCAAACGAGACAGCAAGGCACGCTGGAGCGACCTGCTGCCGACGCTCCAAGCCGAGTACACGTTCCAGGGGAAGGTCGTCGAGCTCCCCAATGGTCCGGTTGACGTCGGCATCTTCTACAACAAGGACGAGTTCGCCAAGCAAGGGCTCAAGCCGCCGGCCGAGGGATGGACCTGGGACGACCTCGTCCTCGCGGCGCGGCGGTTGACGCAGCAGGATGGGGCGACGACCACCCAATGGGGCTTCGGCTGGGTCAACTCCTTCTATGAGCCGTGGGTGTGGGGCAACGGCGGCGAGGTCTTCGACAAGCCGTTTGACATGACGAAGTGTCTGCTCGACCAGCCGAAGGCGACAGCCGGACTGCAGTGGTACGCCGATTTGGTGAACAAGCACCGCGTGGCACCGCGGCCTTCGGAGTACGCCGGCTTCAGCGCCTGGGAGATGTTCTACAAAGCGCCGGCCCGCTTTCCGCTGGTGATGTCCGGTAGCTGGCGGGTCCCGACGGTGCTCGCCAACACGCAGTTCAAATGGGACGTCGCACCGCTACCGCGCGGGCCAATCGGGAAGGACTTGAACATCACGTGGTCGGGCGGCACGTGTATCAATAAGGCCAGCAAAGCGATCGAGCAGGCCTGGGCGCTGACGGTCTTCATGTGGGGACCGGAGCGCGAACGTGAGGCGGTGATGCGCACCGGCGCCAATCTCCGCGCGAACCTGCCGAACTACATGACCACGATCAAGGATCCCGAGATCGACAAGGCACTTACCAAGCTGGCGCAGGCGGGAACGGTCCCGCCCGGCTACGGCAAAGTGTTCTTCCACGCCCTCCTCACCTCCAAACAGCGGCCCGTGGCCCCGCCGGCGGCCGCCGATGCCACCAAGGCGCTGAACGCGGCCTTGAACGAAGTGTGGGAAGGTAAACGCAACGCCTCCGAGGCAATGCAGGCCGTCGTGCCTGCCCTGAACGCCGCGCTGGCCACCGCCAAGTCGTAGAGCGCCGGAGAGCAGGAACCCCTCCCACTGATGAGCAAACGCGCCGCTGCAGACGAGATCCTTCGTGCCATCGTGTCTGCCATGGCCGGGCTGCTTCCGCCGAAAAGGGATGCGCCGGCAACTCGTGGGCCGGAAGAGGGCGGCTACCGGCCCACCGCCCGGTGGGACGCTCAGCCACCTTCCGCACGGCACTGGAGCACATCAAGCGGCGCGCCCCTTCGCGCGGGCAGCGCGTTGTCCGCCGGGACCGCGGCGTCCTCACCCTCGAGCCACCAGAGCCGGTCCCCGAGCACACGCGCCGTGTCGGCGGCGTGGAAGGGAGCGCTCAGCACCTCGGCGCGGGAGTAGGCGAGCTGCGTGCCATCGGGACTCCAGGCTACGTCCTGCACGCCGGTGCCCGGCGCCGCCAGCTCTTGGTGCTGGGAGCCGCCGGCACGGACAGCGAACAGACTACCCTGAGTGACGTACGCCAGGACGTCTCCCGGGGGGGACCAGTCTGCTTGCTGTCCGGGCCCGAGCGCCGCTACCCGGCGCGCGGCCTCCTCCGACGCGCGGACGATCCAGAGCTCTCGCACCTGCGCCTCGCCCGTCCTCTCGAAGGCGAGCCATTCCCCAGTGGGCGCCCAGCGCGGCGTGTGGTTGCGGCCATCCTGGGTGAGGCGGCGCTCCTCGCGATCGGGCAGCACCTTCACCCAGACGTCACCGTCCCAGATGAAGGCGAGCCGGCCGAGGCCTGCCACCTCCGCCTGTGGTAGGAGCGGCGCGGCCTCGGCATGGCCGGCTATGAGGAGCGCCGGCCCGGCGAGTGCCAGCAACGCCGCCAGCGCAAACCGCAGCACAGCATGGCGACCTATCACGGTCCGGCGGGTACCCGCAAGCGCCGTGCCGCCTGCCGGGTGGGACAAGCTGGTGAGAGTGTCCCACAGTGAGTACCGTCGTCTCCAGCCCGCGCCCGCCGGGCGGCTTCAGCCCCCGGCGGGGCCGCCCCATCCCCTGCCGCCTCCTATTACTGACTTTGGGACACTCTCAAGCTGGTTCCACGCCGCGCTGCACGCCGGCGGCAAGGGTGGCAGGGCCTTGTGCTGTAGGTAGGCGGCCGGCGCCACGATCTCCGGCGACGGCACGTACGTCGCCGCGGTCGTCGGCCGGCGCGCTCCAGCTACGTCCGCACGAGCCGGTACTCGACCGCGTACGCCGCGAAGTTTGGCAGCCCCTGGGGGCGTAGCCCGTATGGGCGGCACCCTGATGAGACTGAGTTCTGGCTGGCGGCGCAGCAGTCCGCGCACGATGTCGCCGTCGAAGTTCTCGTCGGTCAGCAGCGGCAGGCTCACTCGTGTGGCTCGCACGGCGCTGCCGGTGCGCTCCGCGCTTCTGCGCGTCGCGCCAACAGGCGTTCGCGGATCCCATGCGGGGCGAAGTCCGCCTCGATTTTGCGGCGGAGGTTCTCGGCCTCCTGCTCCCTCCGGCGGAGGTAGGCCTCTACTTCCGCGCGATTGTGCAGGTAGTAACTGATGACGGCGTACACGTCGGCCAAACGCAGGGTGGAGTAGCGCTGGACGATCTCCTCTGGGGTCGCTCCCTCGTTAAAGGCGTGAACGACCGTATCCAGTGGCACGCGAGTCGCGCCCACTCGAAACGTGCCACCGCTGTCTCGGCGAAGCGGGACGACCAGACTCGCGGTTTCGCTCATCGTCACTCCTCCGTCCTGAGTGTAGCGCAGCCGTCATCGCGCGCGGAGTGGACGCCTGCCGGACGGTGAAATCAAAAAATCCGGGTACTGCTCCGCTCGCCCTTCGACAGGCTCAGGGCGAGCGGAGGGGGCCGCCGGAAGATTTGCCTACGTCGCCTGCCGGATGCCCTGCCAGCCGCCGGCACACGACGGCGGTCCACCAAACTCAGTACGAAGTCGGAGGTCCAAGGTCGACCGCCCGATGCCGCGTTCTTTGGACCTTTGACTTGGTTTAGGCTCCGACCGGGCCGCGGGCTTCGCCGACGCCGAAGAGGCTTTCTTGGGTGACCAGCGCCGCGAGTTCGTCCTCGCTCAGGCCACTGCTGAGCGGCGGGCGCTTGGGCAGCACGAGGCAGCGCCGGCGTACGTCGGTGTCGATCACCCGCACCTCGACAGTGTCGGGGAGCTCCAGGCCGAACTCGCCCAAGACCTCGCGGGGCTCCTGCACGACTCGGGTGCGATAGGCCGTGCTCTTGTACCAGTCGGGCGTCAGCCCGTGGAGCGGAGCCGGCGTACACGAGCACGTCGTGCAGACGACGACGTTGTGGATGCAGTCGGTGTTCTCGACGACTTGCAGTTCGTCGTAGCCGCCGACGTCGATGCCCAATTCGGCCACGGCGGCCTTGCCGTTGTCGAGCAGGCGCTCCTTGAAAGTGGGATCGGTCCAGGCGTGGGCGACGACGCGTGCCCCGGTATCGTGGCTGCTTGTTTCCAGGCGGTGGACTTCAGCCAAGAACTCGGGATAGGTGAAGACACCTTTCTGGCGCAGCAGCGTGATCAGGGCGAGCACCTGCTTTTTCAGATAGGCAACGTCAGGCTCGTTCCAGCCGATCGGTTCGTGAGTGGTAGGGCTATGCTGGCGGGGCTGTTGAGTCATCTGGTTCACCTTTACTCTCTATGGGTTGTATGGATTGTGGTGGTTCTGTGGAGGCACTCTCAGGGCGACGAGAGTCATGTCGTCATGGTAGCTCTCTTCGCCGCACCAGGCGATTAGATCGGTCCAGATACCGGCGGCGATGTCTTCGGCGGTCCCGGCGCACTGCGCCCAGTAGCTCGCGCAGGCCGATAGCCGCTCGATTCCGAACAATTCCCCCGGCTTCTCGGGCGGGGCAAGGGGTGACTGCCGGCTGCCCACTGCCCACTCTCTCTGTCGGGTGCCTCGGGCAAGCCGTCGGTGGCGAGGACAATAACGTCGCCTGGTGTGAGGTCGACGGCAAGCTCGCGGTAGTCGGGCGCGGGCAAGATCCCCAACGGAAATGCTTCGCCTCCCGGAATCAATTCCTGTGCTTGACCAGCGCGGCAGAGCAGCGGTGGCACCTGGCCGGCGTTGGCGACCCGCAGGCGCACGTGCGCGCGGCCGGTCGCCGGATCGGGAGGTTCGACGACCAGCAAGGAACAGCAGACAAAGTCTCGGCGTCCGACGCTGCGGTGCAGCACGCCGCCGGCTCCGGAGAGCGTGCTGGCCGGCGAGGCGCCGTGTATCGGCGCGGTGCTGCGCAAGGCCGTCTGGGCGACGGCCATCACCAGCGCAGCGCCGACACCCTTTCCTTGCACGTCGCCGACGGCCACCTGGAGCGGTACAAGCGGGTGCGCCTCGTTCGGTTCGCCGTCGCGCGATGGCGGCCCATCTCGCTCGCCGACGTCGGCGAGGGGAAACACGTCGTAAAAGTCGCCGCTGGTCTCGCGCGCGGGCCGCAGACGGGCGGCGATCTCGAGCCGTCCCGGCCAGCCGTCGATCGACGCGGGGAGAAGGCGCTGCTGAATGTGTCGCGCGCGCTCCAAATCTTGGGCGACGAGCGCTTGCCGCACCTGCTCCTGGTTGAGCCGGGCATAGTCGAGCAGGACCGACGCCTGCTGGGCCACCCGCGCCAGCGCCACCAGGTCGTCACGCTCGGGCAGCTCGCTGGAGCGACGGGAGCCGAGCGCCCAGACGGCGACGACGTTGCCACCGGTTGTGCTCCCCACGCCTGGGCCGGCGTGAAGGGGCACCAGCAGCCGCGCGCCGGCCTCGTACCACGCGGCAAGCGCCGGCTCGTCGGCGAAGAGCACTGGGAAGCTACTCCCGCTGACCGAGAGGTCGTGCCTGTTGAGGATGGCCGGTCCGGCCACACTCTGCAGGCGCTGCAGCAGTGGCTCGACGGGCGCAGGTGCGGCAGGCACTCTACCGATGCCGAGGGGTGCCCCCGACATGGTAGCCGCCGCAGTCGCGGCAATGGGCGCCTGCAGCGGCGCCAGCCAGGCGCACGTCAGGCCGAGGCGTACGGAGGCGTGGCTGGTCAGGAACCCCGCGACGGCCTCGGGCGGCTGCGCCTGCCCCAAGAACTCGGCCGCCTCCTGCAGGAACTGTTCGCGAGCGCGCCGCTCGCGGTAGATCAGTCGATCGAGCCGGCGCTGTA
>JACQGX010000364.1 GCA_016199265.1 Chloroflexota bacterium
CCTGGCGGGCGGCATCGCGCCGCTGTGGTTTTTCCCGGAGTGGTTCCGGGGCGCCGCGGCGCTCCTGCCGTTCGCGGGGTTCGCCCACACACCGCTGTCTATCTACATCGGTCGCTTGAGCGGCGCCGACGCCTGGGCGGCGATCGGCCTCCAGGTCGGCTGGACGTGCGCGCTCGCCATAGCCGGACGCGGTCTCTGGCACCTGGCCGTGCGCAAGCTCGTCGTCCAGGGAGGCTGAGGAGGTAACGCGGTGACTCTCGCCGACCGCTATCCGCCCCTGGTTCGCACCCATGCGCTGGGACTCACACTCCACCTCCTCGCCGCGCACGCGGCATCGCGCATGGAGTACCGTGCTAACTTCCTCCTCGGCGTGGTTAACGGCCTCGGCTTCCAGCTCGCGGGGCTGGTTTTTGTCTGGGCGGTGCTGCACCGCTTCCCATCGCTCGGCGGCTGGAGCTTCGGCGAGGTGGCCTTCTTATACGCGCTGCGCCTGCTCGGCCACAGCCTGTACCTGCCGTTTCTCCAGAACGTCGTCGGCCTCGGGGAGCTGGTGCAGAGCGGCGGGCTCGACCGGCTGCTGCTCCGCCCCGTCCACCCTCTGCTGCTGGTCGTGAGCCAGGCGTTCCAGGTCCAGGCCGTGGCGAACCTGCTGGTCGCCGGCGCGGTCTTCTACGGTGCGCAGGCCGCTCTGGACGTCGCGTGGAGCGTGCCGAGACTCGTCTTCTTCGTGCTGGCACTGGCGGGAGCCGTGCTGATCGAGACGGGCGTGCACCTGTTCCTCAGCACCCTGTCCGTGTGGCTGGTCAGCTCCAAGAGCCGGCTCAACGACTGGGCGGATGGCCTGTTCAGCTCGTTCGGCAGCTACCCCTTTACGGTGCTCAACCGACCGCTGCAACTCGCGTTTACCTTTCTTCTTCCGCTCGCCTTCGTCGCGTACTTCCCGGCGGCGCACCTGCTGGACCGCCGCGACGAGGGCGTGATCGGCATCCAGCCGCTGTTTGCCTACGCAACTCCGGCGGTTGGCGTTGTCACCCTTGCCGCCTCGCTCGCGTTCTTTGAGTTCGCCCTGCGCCACTATCGGTCGACGGGACACTAAAGCAAGTGCAAAGTGCAAAGTGAGAATGCCTGTGGGTCCCTCCTTGGCTTTGGCCTAGGGCGGGGCCGGTAGGCCCGAGATCGCTGCCTATCCGGTGGCGTGCGTGGGGCGGTCCGCGCGTGCCGTGCCGCGTCCCGCGCCAGGTCGAAGTAGACCTCCGGGGGGCATCGACAAGGGTCGCCGCCGCCGGCTCGACGGCCACCACGCGTTCCGCCGGCCCACTCTAGCGCTCCAGAAACAGCGGCGCCACCAGGTTGTCCACCGGCGCGTAGTCGTCGGTCAGCACCGGCGCGTTCGGATGGCGCTCGGCCAGCCAGCGATCGATCCGCGCCGGATCGACGACGCGGGCGTGCGCCGGGGCGGACCCATCAGGCGAAGGGCGCATTATCGCCTCCAGCCGCGCCGCGTCGAGCGGCTGCTGTGAGCCGACGACCAGCCACGGCAGCCGCAGGTCGTACTCCCAGCCTACCTCCTGCACGCGCACGACGGCAACGTGCGGGAACACCTGGCGCATCGTGCGGACAAACGCCGGCAGAAACCGGCCGCTCGGCCACTTCTCGGCGATGTTGGCGACGTAGATTCCGTCGTCGCGCAGCAGGCCGCGGAGGCGCTGATTGAACTCGAGCGTCGTCAGGTGCCAGGGCACCGCGCGATCGCTGAACGCATCGCCGAAGACGATGTCGTACGCCAACGCCGGCAGGCGCGTCACTTCGGTGCGGGCGTCGCCGTGGATCACGCGGATGCCGGGAGCACGACTGCTCCTCCCGACCCCACCGGCCTCGTTGCTGCCCTGGCCCACTCCAGGCGGGCCGGCGAGCCGCAGGCCGAGGTGAGTCTGCGCCACGGCGGTAATACCGGGATCGATCTCGACGACGTCGATCTGGCTGCCGGGATAGACGCGCTCGAGGTACCGAGGGACGGTGTAGCTGCCGCCGCCGATCACCAGCGCGCGCAGCGGCACCTGGTCCGTATGGTCCGTGCCACGCCGTTCCGGCGCGTCGCGGCGCTCCGCCTGGTACACCGCGATATCGGCGAAGACCTGGGCGTTCGACCAGACGAGCAGCCGCGGCTCGGCCGGCGCGGTCGAGCCGTGATTGAGGCGGTCGAGCAACAAGGCGTTGAGCTCAATTCCACTGTACCGCCCGCGCTCGATCCGGATACAGTTGTAGGCCGTCTCCCGGAGGCAGGCATTCTCATCGCGCGCCCAGGCGAAACCAAACCCGATGCCGACGAACATCGCGCCGGCGATCACCGCGCCGGCCACTCGGCGCTCGGCCGAGGCGCTCCGTTCACTGCGCCAGCGGGCGGCGATGAACAGCACGTAGACCGCCAGCACGAACAACCCGGCGCCGACGGCCATCAGAATGGCGCGCGAGCCAAAGGTGGGGATGAGCACGAACCCGGTCAGAAACGTTCCGGCGATGCTGCCGGCGGCCGAGACGGCGCCCAGCCGGCCGACGACGGCGCCGGCCTCGGCCACCCGGCGCACGGTGAGCTGGGCGACAAACGGCGTCACCGTACCCAACAGCGCGCTCGGGAGGAAGAAGAGCGCGACGACAAGCGCAACGAGGCGCGGCAGCGGCGGCAGTTGGGGCAGCACCGATTCGAGGCTGACGGCGCGCACAAAAATGGCCACCGCCCAGGTGACGACGCCTGAGGCGAGCAAAGCGAGGCCCAGCGCCGCCGGTGAAGACGATCGTTTCGCCAGCCGGCCGCCGGCGTAGTTGCCGGCGGCGATCCCGGTGAGGACCACGCCGATGATGCTTGTCCACGAATAGAGCGAAGCGCCGACGACCGGTGCGACGACGCGGCCGGCGACGATCTCCAGCACGAGCACCGCCAGGCTGCTGGTGAACGCGAGCAGGTAAGACTGCCAAGGGGACCAGACAGGCCGGGCAGGCGGCGCAGCGAACATCGTGAGAGTATAGGCGTGAAGCGTGAAGCGTGAAACGTGTACTACCCGGCTGCCCTGTACAACAGCAGGTGCCGTTTACCAACAAGCGCCGCATCACAGCTCACGCTTCACGCTTCACGCATAGTACTCTTGGGCAAGCACTTGCTGTGCTCCTGCTTGACACCTATAATCAGCACCCGGTAGCGACCCTCCTTCGTGCGCTACCAGTGACCGGCTCTTGGCTCGCCGGCGGCGTTGCCGGCGATGCGCGGTGCGGACGCATCCGATGTGTCGGATGCGCTGACGTGGGGCTCTCGGCGGGAGTCCGGTTGCTGGCAAGTGGCGAAAGAGCAAAACGCATGTCGCTTCCACCAGGGCCCGGCGGCCCGCCGAGCGGCGCAACGTCAGGAGGTGTTGCGCGGCGGGCGATCCCGCCTCCTCTGTCCGTCGCCGGCATTCGACGATGAGCCGGGATTTATGAACACAGACGGACGTTCCCGGGAGACGTGGAAGCCGCGGTAACTGCATAGCGCGCGAAAAGTTCGGGGAACAACGGAGCCTTGCGCGGGAGGCGTCGAAGGTTCGGCTTCCGGCCGAAACGGATGCACCGCGGCCACCATGACCCATCCCCAACGTATCAAGCACTGATGCTGCCCCACGGACGGCTCATGGGTCTCCCGGCAGGCCGTTGGATCTTGGACCCGGCCCAGCCGACCTTGCCGGCTGGCGTATTCCCGGTAGCACGCGGAGACGAAGCCGGTCCACGCGGCCCCTCGGCGCACGCGGGTGCAGGCAATGGTTCCGGATTCTTCTCCGCTCGCCCTGAGCCTGTCGAAGGGCGCCCTTCGACAGGCTCAGGGCGAGCGATGTATGGCCCGGAAGTTTTACCTGCACCCGCGCACGCCCTGCGTGACCCGTCAGGATTCCTTTCCCTAACCCCGGCTTCGACGCGCGAGCTACAGGAGGTTTCCTTGCTCACGACGTCTTTCCGTTTTGCTGCCGATCGGGCAGCGCCTGGCCTCCAAAGCGCCCGACCCGGTGTTCGTTTCTTCCGACTCTCACAACGGATCGCAGCCGCCGTGGTTGCGTCCCTGTTGGTGCTCGGCGCCGGTGCGTTGGTGCCACGACCGGCGTACGCCGCATACAACTGCGTCAACGTGGTGTTACGTGACCCGTATTGGGGGCGGTACCGAGGCATCGTCGAAAGTGGCTGGAACGCGGCCGGTATCGGCGCCGCGTTCGCACGCAACGGCTTCGCGGTGGATGGCACGCCGTCAGTCGGCGCCATCATGGTCTGGCCGGCCGGCTACTACGGCGCGAGCGGCACCGGTCACGTCGGCGTTGTCGCTGCCGTCCATGGCACCGGCAGCGTGCTTGTCCGGCATGAAAACTGGCCCTACGGCGCCGCCGAGCACGCCCAGGTGTTCACCGTGCGTCCCGGCCATCAGTTCGTCCACAAGATCGTCGCGGTACCGGCCGTAGCCGCCGCCGCTGAGGCGCCGGAAACCGAAGACGAACCCGCCGAAGAGGTCGTCCAAGCCGAAGAGCCGGCCGAGGCGTGAAACGTGAAACGTGAAACGTGAGCTCAGGCAGTAACTGGTCGCAAATGGGCACCGCTGCCGCGCGATGAGCCGCTGGTAGGGGCGAAGCATTGGCCGAACCAACACGGCGCACCGCACCAACGTCTCGGCGAATGCTTCGCCCCTACACTATCGGACCGATAGACCGCCCCTGTTGCCGGAGGATGCGGCTTCGCAGTTCACGTTTCACATTTCACGTTTCACATTTCACGCCTCGTGCGGTCCCGCTGGCAGATATGGTCCACTTTAGGCATCTATGGCACCACCTGATAAAGCCCGACCGTCGAGTAACCCGGAGTCCGTGCCCGGCGCGGCGCTCGTCGCCGCGCCGGGTCTCGCCGCCCGGCGGCGCGGCGAGACTTGGTTTGGCAACAACGACGTCGCCAGCTTCATCCACCGCGCCTTTACCAAGGCGATGGGCTACGACGACGAGGATTTGCGCCGCCCGATCATCGGCATCTGCAACACGTGGAGCGAGCTCAACCACTGCAACCACGGCCTGAAAGATGTCGCGGCCGCCGTCAAGCGCGGCGTCCTGCAGGAAGGCGGGCTGCCGCTCGAATTTCCCACCATCTCCATCGGTGAGGTGTTCGTCAGCCCCACCAGCATGCTCTTCCGCAACCTGGCGGCGATGGACACCGAGGAAATGATCCGGGCGCAGCCGCTCGACGGCGTCGTGCTGCTGGCGGCGTGCGACAAGACAACCCCGGCGCAGCTCATGGGTGCCGCCTCGGCCGACGTGCCGGCGATGATGGTCACCGGAGGACCCATGCTCAACGGCCGCTACGAGGGGCAGGACCTGGGTGCGTGTACCGACTGCCGGCGCTACTGGACGGAGTACCGTGCCGGCACCGTCGACGAGGCGACGATGTGCGCGCTCGAGGACAACCTGTGCCGCTCGGCGGGGCACTGCATGGTGATGGGCACGGCGTCGACGATGGCCGCGTGCGCGGAGGCGCTGGGGATGATGCTCCCGGGCGGCGCGGCCATTCCTGCACCCGACAGCCGCCGCCTGCGCTTCGCCGAAGCCACCGGACGGCAGATTGTGCGGCTGGCACGACAGGGCATCCGGCCGTCGCAGATCATGACGCACGCGGCGTTCGAAAACGCCATTCGCCTCCTGCACGCCGTCGGCGGCTCGACCAACGCGGTGGTGCATCTGGTGGCGGTCGCCGGACGGCTGGGCATTCGCCTGCCGCTCGAGCGCTTCGACGAGCTTTCCCGCACGACGCCCTGGCTGGCCAACCTGCGCCCGTCGGGGCGCTACCAGATGGAGCAGCTCTTCGAAGTCGGCGGCATCCCCGCGGTGATGAAAGAGCTCGAGCCGCTGCTCGACCTCGACTGTCTGACCGCAACCGGTCTTACCCTTGGACAGAACCTCTCGCAGATCGAGCCGGCCGGCACGCGTTCCCCGGCGTCGATCAAGCGGATGCGGGAGGTGATCGCCGCGCGTGAAGCGCCGCTCTCCGAAGAAGGGGGGCTCGCCATCCTGCGCGGCAATCTGTGCCCCGACGGGGCGGTGATCAAGCACGTCGCGGCCTCGCCCCACCTGCTCAAACACCGCGGTAGGGCGGTCGTCTTCCGCTCGCTTGCCGACCTCTCGGCCGGGATCGATGACCCGGCGCTCGACGTCACGCCCGACGACGTGCTGGTGCTCCAGAACACCGGCCCGGTCGGCGCACCCGGCATGCCCGAGGTAGGCAACCTCCCGATCCCCAAGAAGCTGCTCGAGCGGGGCGTGCGTGACATGGTGCGCATTTCCGACGCCCGCATGAGTGGCACCTCGTACGGCACCATCGTGCTGCACGTCGCGCCGGAGAGCGCGATCGGCGGCCCGCTGGCGGCGGTGCGCACCGGCGATCTGATCGAACTCGACGTCCCTGCGCGGCGGCTCGACGTGCTCGTCTCCGACGAGGAGATTCGGCGGCGCCTGACCGAGTTCACGCCGCCGCGTCCGGCCTACCGGCGGGGCTACGGCCGCCTCTTCCTCGACCACGTCCTCCAGGCGTCCGAAGGCTGCGACTTCGACTTCCTCGTCGGCGCTCCCGAGGACGCTCACGACGCCGCCCGCTTCGGCCGCGACCTGCGGACGTGAGAAGGGGTCAGCGGTCAGCTTTCAGCTTTCAAAACCACGTATCACCGGATGATCAGCCGCCGACCGCTGACCGCCGACCGCTGACCGCCGACCGCTGACCGCTAGAATTTCTTGTGGCCAAGCGCGTCACCAAAGGCAACCTCTGGGGCTACATTCAGAGCCGGCCATACGCGTCGGTCGCCGATATCCGCCGCCTCTTCATGATGGACGTGGAGGACGCGGCGATCGTCCCGACGAGCGAGGGCAACTACTACATCGGCCTCCCGCAGCCGGCGGCCGACCTGGTCCGGCAGCTCTGGCAGGAGGGACGGATCATCCTGGACGTGAACCCGGACCTCAAGGCGCGCGTCGTGCAGGGAATCTACGCGGCCCATGCGCCGCAGGGACGCCAGCCGGCGGCTTCCGGCGCTGCGACTGCGCTCAAGGACGCCAGCGCCTTCAGCACCTCGAGCGCCACACCGGCCGGGACGACCAAAGCGGCGAAAGCGAAGCCCCCAACGCCGCACCGACAGGCGGTGCCGGCGCTGGGCCTGCCCGCTGCCGAGGGCGGCAGTGTCGAGCCGCCCGCCAAGGCGGAGAGCAATAAGAGGCGCCGGCGGCGCTGGCGGCGAGCAGCGAGCGCCCCAGACGCTGCGGGTGGAGCGCCAGCGGGAGAAGCCGTACGTGATGGGCCAGCGGATACGGCAGCACCGGTGGCCGCAGGCGCCTCAGAATCGTCCTCGTAAACCATTGCCGTACACCGGTGGCGCGTGATAGAGTGCCCCCGGACATGGCATCTACCAGCGTTCGCACACGATGGACACCAGGTAAGGCCATGAAGCGCTCGGCCTCGACGGCCACGACAAACACGGCGGCGACAGACGGCGCACGTGTGCCGGCCACAGCGGACGAGCCGGCACGCGTGTGGAGCCGCCCCGCCGGTACCGGTGCGTCCGCGTGGCACCTCACGCCAAAGGCCAAACTGGTCACCTTCTGGACGTGCGTCGGCCTTGCGCTGCTGTTCCTCTGGGCGGTGCGCAGCATCGTGCAGCCGTTCGTTATCGCCATCATCCTGGCGTACGTGCTCAATCCCCTCGTGGTCGCCGTGTCCGAACGAGCGAAGGTGCCGCGCATCGTCGCCGTGACCGGGATCTACATCATTCTGGCGATGCTGCTCACGTGGGGCGCACTCGTCGTGCTGCCGGTAGCGACGCGCGAGGCGCGCGAGCTCGCGGTGGCGCTCCCTCGGCTCCTCCTCCAGTTCCAGGACACGCTGGCGCAAGAAGAGGCGATTGTCCTGTTTGGGGTAGAAGTCGAGATCTCGCCGCTGTCTGACGAGCTCACGCGCACGCTCGGCGGAATCGTCACCACTGCCTCCCATCGCCTGGTCGAGACGGCGGTGGCAACGGTCGAAACGCTGCTCAAGGGCATTCTGGCGCTGGTCGCCACGTTTTACCTGCTGATGAACGGCGATCGGTTCAGAACCGGCGTGCGCCGGCTCACGCCGCCTCGATTCCGGCAGGAATTCGGGCCGGTGGTCAGCGACATCGACCGCATCCTCGGCCAGTTCGTGCGCGGCGAGGTCCTGCTGATCGCGATTATGAGCTTCGCCACGTGGCTCGCGCTCACGCTCTTGGGCATCCGGTACGCGCTGATCCTCGGCCTAATCGCCGGAGTGCTCGAGCTCATTCCGTTCATCGGACCAATCATGGCGGCGATACCGGCGGTGGCAATGGCGCTCTTTCAGCCATCGCCACACGGCTGGTCGCCGCTGGTCAACGCCGGCGTCGTCGCGCTGACGTACTTCGTGCTGCGCCATGCCGAGGACTACTTTGTTATCCCGCAGGTCGTCGGACGTGTCGTCGAGCTGCACCCGCTGGTGGCCATGTTCGCCATCTTCTCGGGCGCGGCGGTCGGCGGCATCTTGGGAATGTTCTTGGCAGTGCCGGTGGCGGCGGTGTTGCGCATCGTGGTGCGCTTCGTCTACTTCAAGCTGACCGAAGAGCCGGTCGAGCCGGTCGAGCCCACGAGTGATTGAGTTACGAGTTACCGTGTCGCCGAGTCACGCCGAGGCGTGGAGGAGCATTGAGAAGCCATGAGGGTTCCGCTACCAGGTAAGACGAAGGGGATGTTGCTGCCGCTACCGGCGGCTCAGCGACTGGGGCCGTCGATCGCCTCTCCGGCGTCGTCGCCGGCCTCGTTGCGAGCGGCGCCGTCGACCGCGGCACGTACGCCGACGCCGACGGCACGATCGGCCGCGCCGGTACCCGATGCGGTCGAAGGCACGCGCAACCGTGTCGTCGGCGTCGCCCAGCGACGCCTACCGCGCCCGATGCCGAAGCCGCGCGTGCGCCAGGAGATCGTCATCCGGCCGGCGGGGGAAGCCGACGCTGCCGGCTGCCTGGCGGTGAATACTAGCTACACGTCGAGTCACATCTGGCAGCTCGACACGCGCCACGAGGGGGACGAGCTGCGGATCGCGTTCCGTGTCGTGCGCCTACCGCGCGAGCTCACGCAGATTGCCGGCCACGGGCTACCGCCGCTGCGCAACGGCGTGCCGCGTCGCGGCGTGCTCTGGCTCGTTGCCGAAGAGGTAGAGCTGCGCGACGAACCGGAGCTCACAGACGCCGGCCACGGGGACGCTCCTACCGGCGCTGCCGGCGCCGGCTATCGCGACGGACGCTGGCTCGCCCAGCCGGCAGCCACCACTTCGATGGCGTGGAACCACACCGTACGGCGCTCCGGTGGCGCTTCGGCCATTCAGCTCGGCCTGCCGTCACAGCCGGCGCATGCAGCGCACCCGGGCTACCCGGCCCAGACGGGTGGTACCGATGGGAGCCCAAACACAATGGGCAGCAGCCTTGCCGGCGGAGTACGCGAAGCTGACCTCGACCAGCACACGGCACCGGCGGACGCGCCGGCCGGCCGGATTATCGGCTACGTTACGGTAGCGACGGCGCGCGGCGACGAGACCGCGTACCTACGCGCGCTGATCGTCGATCAGGCGTACCGCCGCCGCGGCATCGGCGGTCGCCTGCTGGCCGAAGCGCGGCGCTGGGCCGCCGGCCAGGGCGCGGTACGCCTCACGACCGACGTCGCCGCCCGCAACTACCCGGCGCTGCGGCTGCTGCAAAAGGCGGGCTTCACCTTCTGCGGCTACAACGACCGCTGCTACACCAACTACGAGGTCGCGCTGTTCTTTTCCGCACCGCTGCGGTGAGGCGTGACGAAGAACGATGAACGACGACCGACGACCGATCCTTCGACAAGCTCAGGATGAGCGGGAAGTCGACCGCTCCGCTCGTTCTGAGCTTGTCGAAGGACAACCGGCGCCCCTTCGTCCGTCGTCGACTCGGTACACTCAGCGAGTCAACATCTCGCTGAGTGAACAATGAACGTCAACCGCGCGCCGCGTGAGGCGCAACCAATCTACGTTGGGTTATTGGGCTTAGGCGTCGTCGGTGGCGGCGTCGCCCACCTGCTCTCGCAGAAGTCGGCGGCGCTCACCGCCGAGATCGGCCGGCCGATCGTCGTCAAGAGCGTGCTGGTACGCGATCTCGCCAGACGCCGCAGCATTGACGTACCTGCCGGCCAGATTACCACCGATCCCGACGCGATCCTGGACGATCCGTCGATCGAGGTCGTCGTCGAGGTCATGGGCGGCATCACGCCGGCGGCCGATTACATCCGCCGCGCGATCCGCAACGGCAAGCACGTGGTCACCGCCAACAAGGAGGTCATGGCGACCCGGGGCGTCGAGCTACTCCAACTGGCCAAGGAGCACGGCGTCGACGTCTACTACGAGGCGAGCGTCGGCGGCGGCATCCCGCTGATCGGCGTCTTCCGCCAGGACCTCGTGGCGAACGAGGTCGACCAGATCCACGCAATTATCAACGGCACGACCAACTACATCCTGACGCGCATGGCGCAGGATGCCGTCGACTTTGCGCCTGCGCTGGCCGAGGCGCAGGCGTTGGGCTACGCCGAGAGCGACCCGACCAACGACGTCGAGGGGATCGACGCCGCATACAAGCTGGCCATCCTGGCGTCACTCGCGTTTCGCACGCAGGTTTCGCCCGAGCACATCTACCGCGAGGGCATCTCGAAGCTGCGCGCCTCCGACTTCCGCTACGCACGTGAGCTGGGGTACGTCATCAAGCTCCTGGCCATCGGCCGGCGGTACGCGACCGAAGGCGGCGATGAGATCGAGGTCCGCGTCCACCCGGCGCTGATCCCGGCCGACTTTCTGCTCGCCGACGTCAACGGCGTCTTCAACGCCGTCCACGTCCAGGGTGACCTCGTCGGCAACGTGTTGTTCTACGGGCGTGGCGCCGGCGCCCAGCCGACGTCGAGCGCCGTCGCCGCCGACGTAATCGACGTGGCGCATAACATCAACGCCGGAGTCGCCAACCGCATCCCGTTCCACTACGCCGGACGCCTACTGGTGCGCCCCATCCACCAGCTCGAAACGCGCTACTACGTACGGCTGTGGGCCGCCGACCAACCCGGCGTGCTGGCGCAGATCGCGCACGTCTTCGGCGATTACCGGATCAGCATCGCCTCGTGCATCCAGAAAGAAACCGATCTCTCGGCAGGTGCCGCCGAGCTCGTGATCGTGACGCACCCGGCACGCGAAGCCGACATGCAGACCGCGCTACGCGAACTCGCCTCGCTTGGCTGCGTCCGCGAGCTGGCGAACATGATCCGCATCGAGACGGTAAGTTGAGACGAAGGACGACAGCCGTCGTCCTTCGTCTGGCTACCGGATACCGAACCCGACCGTCTTCGTCTCCTGCTCGGCGGATGCTTTGACCACTTCCTCGATGCTTTGATAGATCGTCTTGAAATCGACGGCGATCTGATCGGCGGTCCGCGTGTCGTGCTGGTTCGCCGGTGGGATTTCGGCGGTGAGGTGTGGCTGCTCGCCGGCAACGGTCGATGCGCCCGTCTCCGTCGCGGCGGCCCCGCCGTCCTGCCCGGGCAGCCTGGTCTGCGTGCCTTCGGCGGTCGCGCCGGCTATCGTGTGCGCCGCCCCGGCGATGGGCCCGCGCGCCCCCGACAGCCGCGTGGCCGCCTCGATCATGGCGATAATTACCGAGTCATTGAGCGTTCTTGCCATTCTGTCCTCGTCGTCCAATTTTCGTGCCGGCGCTTTCGCCGGCGCAGGTAGTCCATCCTTTGAATTCTAAACCCCCGCCGGATCTCGGAGTTCCTAGTTCCTAGTTCCTGGTTCCTGGTTCCTGGTTCCTGGTTCCTGGTTCCCGCCCTCAACCAGGAACGAGAAACTCGGAACTAGGAACTCCTCAGAACCCGGCCCGCTTGTCACACACATTCATCAGCGGCTCGCCGGCAAGGAAGCGGCGGATGTTCTCGCGCAGGATCTGCTGGCCTCGCTCGACCGTCTGCCGCGACGCGCCCGAGCTGTGCGGCGAAATGATGACGTTGGGCAGCTCCCACAGCGGGTGATGTGCCGGCAGCGGCTCCGGCTCGGTGGCGTCGAGCCCGGCGCCGGCCAGCCGACCGTTGGCCAGCGCATCGGCCAGCGCGTCCTGGTCGACGATGCCGCCGCGCGACATGACGAAGAGGTACGCCTCCGGCTTCATCAACCGCAGCTCGCGCTCGCCGATCAGCCCGCGCGTCTGCGCGGTGATGGGAATGGCGATCGCCAGGAAGTCGGCGCTGCGCAGCAGGTCGTCGAGCCGCTCGAGCGGCCACACTTCGGAGACACCGGGCGCCTGCGCCGCGAGGTTGACGTCGACCGCACGGATGTTCATGCCAAATCCCAGACCGCGCTGGGCGATCTCCGAGCCGATCTTCCCCAGCCCCACGATGCCGAGCACGCTCCCGCTCAGCTCCTGCACCCCTCGCGAACGGGTGGCGCGGTCCCAGCGCTTGATCTTCTTGTCCTCGAGCAGCGCCGGAATGTTGCGCGTAAAGGCGAGCATTAACGCAAAGCAGTGGTCGGCGATCGTCGCCGCGTGCGCACCGCGTGCGTTCGTCAGCGTCACGTGGTCCATCTCGATTAGCTCCGGCACCGAGCGGATGCGCTCGATTCCCGCGCTGGTGCAATGTACCCACCGCAGTCTGGCGGCCACGGGGAGAGCCTCTCGGGACGGCCATGAGATGATCGCGTCGGCATCGGGCAGCTCGCGCAACTGCGCCTCCAGCGCCGGCGCGGCGACGAAAGTGGCGCCGGGAAACTCCGCACGCAACGCCTTCAGGCGCTCCTCCCCAACGTTCGTGGCAACGACAATCTTCGGCATCGGCTCTCACTCCTCTTCGACCGGTGTGTTGTGGTGCGCAGATGATAGTACGTGAGCGTCCCACACGTACTACAATCCATGCGGCTACGGACCGAGAGGACGGAAACAGAACAACGCATGAGTGATCGATTGGCCGGCAAAGTCGCGTTGGTGACGGGTGGTGGCGGCGGCATCGGCGAGGCAACGGCGCGCCTGTTCTGGGACGAGGGCGCGCACGTGGCGGTTGTGGACAGCGACGCGTCGGCAGCGCAGCGCGCGGCCGCGGGAATCGACAAGAGCGGCGAGCGCGTGCTCGCGATCGGCGCCGACCTCACGCAGGAGGTGGGGGCGGCACGCGCGGTACGCGAGACGGTCGAGCGCTTTGGCCGGCTCGACGTGCTGGCCAACGTCGCCGGCGTGCGAGTCTGGGGCCCAATTACCGAGGCGACCAAGAAATCGTGGGACTTCATCCTCGGCGTGAACCTGCTGGCGGTCGCGCACTGCTCGAAATTCGCCGTTCCCGAGATGGCGCGCCACGGCGGCGGCAGCATCGTCAACGTCTCCTCGGCCAACGCCATTCAGGGCCGTTCTGGCATGGCGCAGTACGATGCCACCAAAGCCGCCGTGCTGGCGCTCACCCGCTCGATGGCGTACGACCACGCCGACCAGGGCATCCGGGTCAACGCACTGTGCCCCGGCCCGACACTGACGATGTTCCACGTCCGCCGCCGCGCCGCGGCCAAGGGCGTCTCGCTGGAGCAGGCCGAAGCCGAGATGCGCGCCGCCGGCGCACGCGTTCTGCTCAAGCGCCAGGCCGAGCCGCGCGAGATCGCGTATGGCATCCTGTATCTCGCCTGTGACGAGTCGTCGTACGTGACGGGGACGACATTGATGGTGGACGGTGGACTGAGCGCGTGAAGCGTGAAGCGTGAAACGTGAAGCGGCGCACATCTGTGGATGGGGCCACGTTGCAGCACGAGGCGGCCCCGAACTTCACGTTTCACGCTTCACGCTTCACGCTTCAGAGCACCAACGATAGTACGGTGATAAAACGAGGAAGGACAACCCATGCCCAAGATCGCACTAATTGGCGCCGGAAGCGTCGTGTTCGCCCGGCGGTTGACGACCGACATTCTGACGTGGCCCGACCTGGCCGACGGAACCATTGCCCTGATGGACATCGACCCTTCCGGTCTGGAAATGATGAGCGCCTACGCGCGGCGGCTGGTCGCCGAGCAGAAGCTGCCGACCAGGATCCTGGTTACGCAGGACCGAGAGGCGGCGATCGACGGCGCCGACTTCGTCATCACGAGCATCGACGTCGGCGGGCGGGAGCTGCGCCAGCGCGACATCGAGATCCCGGCGCAGTACGGTGTCCACCAGACGGTGGCCGACACGATTGGCCCCGGCGGCGTCTTCCGCGCGCTGCGTACGACCCCCGTCCTGATCGACGTTGCGCGCGACATGGAGCGGCTGTGCCCGCAGGCGCTGCTGCTCAACTACGCCAACCCCATGAACATCAACATGTGGGCGATCGCCGCTTCGACCAACGTACAGTGCGTCGGACTCTGCCACAGCGTGCAGGGAACGGCCGGCCAGCTCGCGCGCTACCTCGGGCTGGTCCACGAGGACCTGGCGTACTGGGTGGCCGGGATCAACCACCAGGCGTGGTTCCTCGAGCTGCGGCGCGGCACCTACCGGGGCGAGGACCTCTACCCGCTGCTGCGCGAGAAGGTCGACGATCCCGAAGTCTACGACCGCGACCGCGTGCGCTTCGAGGTAATGCGCCACTTCGGCTACTTCGTGACCGAGTCGAGCCGCCACATGTCGGAGTACACGCCGTGGTTCCGGCGCACCGAGGCGCTGCGGGAGCGGTTCGCGCCGCCACCACCGGCCTGGATGCGTCAGACGCAGGCGGCTGCCACCGGGCAGGCGGCCGGTGGCGCGGCCGCGGCGGCGGCCGGCGCACCGGCGGCGGGCACGGCGATGCCCGGCGGTGGCCTGGCCCGACGCGTCGCCTACTACGACCGCATGCGCGAGCAGCTCGACGGCACCGAGCCGCTGCCGTTCGAACGGACCCACGAGTACTGCTCGCACATCCTGCACGCGGTCGAGACGAACACCCCGTACCGCTTCAACGGCAACGTCCCGAATGCGGGGCTGATCACCAACCTCCCACCCGGCTGCAACGTGGAGGTGCCGATCCTGGCCGACAACACCGGGCTGCGGCCGTGCCACGTCGGCGAGCTGCCGGCGGCGTGCGCCTCGATCAACCGCACCAACGTCAACGTCCAGGAGCTGGCGGTCAAGGCGATCCTCGAGCAGAACCGTGAGCTCGTCTACCAGGCGATCGCCCTCGACCCGCTAACGACGACGCAGTGCAGCCTCGACGACGTGCGGCGCATGACCGACGAACTGTTCGAGGCCTCGGCCGCGCACCTCCGCTTCTGAGGCGAGTCACCGCGTATCTTTTTGATACGCACTCGAAGTCGAATTGGAGCCGAACCGACGCCGGACACTTACCTAGTTGCCAACAACGTGTAACACGCGCGCCTCCCGATCTGCACTACACTTCGAAGCATCGGCCAGCATCGTCCTGCTACGGTGGTGCGACACCTGGAGCAGTCCGGACACCACGGCAGACGGCAGACGGCAGACGGCAGCGGTAGGAAGAAAGGAGGCGCGACCGTGGCCAGCCTGAACGATCGCCCGGGCCTGAGAACGTCGCTCGGAAGCGTTCTCACGCGCCGGTTCTCGCAGCATCCGGAGCGTTATCTCGAGATCTTCCGCGTCCTGCGCAAGTACCAGCTCTACCATCTCGCGACGCAGTTTGGCCTGAATCACCGGCACGACGACGCGGATGGAATCGTCGCGCTCGGGCGAGACGAAACGCACGGCGGTCGCCAGGGTCAGGATGGCCTCAATGGTCACGCCGCCCGCGCCGGCCACGCCGCCTATGCGGATAGTCTCGCCAGCGCCCTGGAGGAGCTTGGCCCGTGCTTTATCAAGCTCGGCCAGCTCCTCAGCACGCGGCCCGACCTCCTGCCGCCGCCGTACATTACCGCGCTGTCGCGGCTCCAGGACCGGATCGCGCCGGTGCCGAGCGAACAGGTGATCCAGATCGTCGAACAAGAATTGGGTGCGCCCGTCTCGGACCTCTTCCAATCGTTCGACCGCAGCCCCCTCGCCGCCGCATCGATTGCGCAGGTACACCGCGCGGTGTTGCCGAGCGGCGACGACGTGGTAGTCAAGGTGCAGCGGCCCGGTGTCCGCCGGCGCATCGAAATCGACCTCGAGGTGCTGCACGAAGTGGCGCACTTCTCGACCAACCACACCTCCATCGGCGCCCGCTTCGGCGCCGTGCAGATGGTGCGCGAGTTGGAGCACAGCCTGACTCAGGAGATCGACTTCCGGCAAGAGGCCGAAAACACACGGCTCATTAGCCGGCAGATCGCCGGATTCCCGCGGCTCACGACGCCGGCGGTGCACGACTCGTACACCACACGGCGCGTGCTCACCATGAGTCTCGTGCGTGGCCGGCACCTCGCCGCCCTCTCGCCGGACGAGTTGCGGACCTTCGATTCCCGCGCCATCGCCAAAGATCTCCTCGCCGCCTACCTCAAGCAGATCGCCATCGACGGTATCTTCCACTGCGATCCCCATCCCGGCAACATCCTCCTGGCCGACGACGGCCGGCTCGCGCTGATGGACTTTGGCATGGTCGGCCGCTTCGACGCCGGGCAGAAGGACAATATCATCCTCCTGCTTCTGGCCTTCGCCGAACGCCTCGGCCAGCGGGTGGCCGACACCTACCTGGACATGGTCGAGGTGCCAAAGGGCTTCGACCGGCGTGCGTTCGCCCAGGACATCGCCGCCCTCGTCAGCCGCTATCACGACATGAGCGGCGGGCGGATGGCCCTGGGCACCGCGCTGTTGGACCTGACCAAGGTCGCCTCGGCCCACGGTACGCCCGTGCCGACGGCCATGACCCTGCTCGGCAAGACGATGCTCAACCTCGACGGCGCGATCCGCGTGCTCTCGCCCGAGCTCGATCCCGTCGAGCTGATCCGCGACTACATGATGCAGGTGATGCAAGAGCGGGTCATGGCGCAGCTCTCACCCGGCCGGGTGTTTGCCTGGGTGCTCGACATGAAGCACCTCTTCGAGAACTCTCCCCGGCGTGCCGACATCATCCTCGACAAGCTGGCCAGCGATCAGTTCGCCATTCGGCTGGAAGTCGACCGGCTGGACGAGGCGATGCGCAACCTGAACCGCGCCGCCGGCCGGCTCTCGCTCGGTATGATCGCCGGGTCGCTGATCATCGGCGGCGGCTACGTGCTCGGCTCGCTGCTCAAGTCGAAGAACCGGTGAGGGATCCAGCCCCCTCTCGTTGGCGAGGATCAGTCCCCTCTCGCTTTGGTCGCCCCGCTGCTGGCGGGGAGCCCGGGTTAGGGTGAGGGCAGCCGCCAATAGCAGAGGCAGCAACATGCATCAAGCTCACAGCGCCTCGCTAGTGCTTGGGGCACCCGCTTCCGTGGAACGCCCCGCTCAACGCCCGCTCTTGCGTCTGGGCGGTTACGTCGCCTTGGCCAAGAGCGCCTGGATGGGCGTGGCCCAGGCGTCCGACATCCTCGAGCCACTGCGCCTACTCGTGCCGAGCTGGCGCTGGCGCCTGGCGGTTCCCCAACTCCGGCGAATTCACCTGGCCACGCTCCTAACGCGGGAGCTCACGATCGCCGAGGCCGCCTTCGTGCTGATGGCATCGTTCTTCCTCTCCGCGCTGCTTGGTGCCGTGCGGCAGGTGCTCTTCAACGCGCAGTTCGGCGCCGGCACCGAGGCCAACGCCTACTACGCGGCCTTCCGCCTGCCGGACACGCTCTTCAGCCTGATCGCCGGCGGCGCCCTCTCGAGCGCGATGATTCCTGTGCTGCTGAGCACCACGCGCGATGAGGGAGAACAGGCCGGCTGGCGGCTCGTGAATCTTGTCCTCACCACACTACTCGCCGTCTTCGCGCTGGTAGTGCTCCTCGGTGAGGTATTCACGCCGATCTTTATCATCGAGTTGCTCGCCCCCGGCTTTGACGCCGAGACGAGCCGGCTCACGGTGACGTTGACCCGGATCATGCTGATCCAGCCGGTGATCCTAGCAGTGGGCAGCGTCGCCACGGCCGTGCTCAACAGCCGGAACCGGTTTGTGCTCACCGCGCTCTCGGTGGTCAGCCACAACGTCGCGCTCATCGCCGGTATCGGCGCGGCCGCCGCGTTCCCGGAGCTGGGCATCTATGGCCCCACTTTTGGCGTCATCGGCGGCGCGGTCTTACAGGCAGCAATCTTGTTACCGGGGTTGCTGAGCGGCGAGCTCCACTACCGGCCCGGATGGGATCTTGGCAACCCGCGCCTGCGTGAAGTGGTTCGCCTACTGATCCCCAACGGCCTCGCCGTCGGCGTCAACTACGCCGGATTCATCCTCGATACATCCTTCGCCTCCATGGCCTCGGAGCAAGCGGCCCTGCCCGCCATCACCAACGCGTGGCTGCTCGTCGGTCTCCCGATTGCGCTCCTGGGCCAAGCGGTCGGGCAGTCGGCGTTTCCCCGGCTCGCGGCACACGCGGCCGCACTGGAGTGGCATCACATGCGGCGCACGCTGCTCCAGGCATTGGGGGCCGGCGTCGCGCTGACCATTCCGGCGCTCGCCGGCCTGCTCGTACTCGGCCGCATAACCATTACTATCCTCTTCGAGCACGGAAAATTCGACGCCGCCGCCGGGTCGCTCACCTACGCCGTGCTGGTCCCCTACGCCGTGGGCCTGCCGTTCTACGTCGGCACCGAAGTGATCACCCGCGGCCTCATTGCGCTCCGCGACACGCGTACGCCACTCCTCACCAACACCGTCCAACTCGTCGGGCGCGGCGCGATCATGGCGCTGCTCGTCGGCAGTCTCGGCGTGATCGCCATCCCCATCGCCTTCGCGGTCACCGCCTCGGCCGAAACGATCATGCTCGGCACCGTGCTGCTGTTCAAGCTGCGGCACGCGGGCCGGGCGGTAGAGAGCCGGATCGAGCCGGCCATGAACGTGGCATCCTAAAGCGCCGCCCGGGTCGCCGCGGCGTTTGACCACATATTCATATTACGGATGAAAGGCAAACGATAGATGAGTACAGAACTTTCAGCGGAACCGGCAGAACGCGGGACAGACGGAGTGGCTGGGCCGGCAACTCCGCCAGGCGCCGATCAGCTCGTACCGACAAGCAACGGCCAGGTTACGACAGGCCAGACGAGCAAGGTGGGCAACGAGTACCACTTCGTGACCGAGTGGTGGGTAGAAGGCACGGTGGAGGAGGTCGCCGACATCATCGGCGACCCAGTCGGCCTGCCGCGCTGGTGGCCGTCGGTCTACCTGGACGTGCAGGAGTTCAAGCCGGGCGACGCCCACAACGTGGGGCGCGAGATCGCGCTCTACACCAAGGGCTGGCTGCCCTACACGCTGCGCTGGTGCTTCCGCGTGGTCGAAAACCGGCATCCGTACGGCTTCACGATCGAGGCGTGGGGCGACTTCGTCGGGCGCGGGATCTGGACCTTTGAGCAGGCGGGACCGCTGGTCCACGTGACCTACGATTGGCAGATCCGTGCCGACAAGCCGCTGCTGCGCCGGCTCTCGTTCCTGCTCAAGCCGGTGTTCGAGGCCAACCACCGCTGGGCGATGGCGAAGGGCGAGGAAAGCCTGCGGCTGGAGCTGGCCCGCCGGAGGGCCGCCACCCCCGAGGCGCGGGCCGCCATCCCAGCGCCGCCCGGTCCGACGACAACCTCGCCACTGCCGCTGGCGTTCGCCACTTTGGCCGCGCTCGCACTCGCAGCCGGCGCGGGCTACGCCGTCCTGTACCTCATCCGACGCCGGCTCAGACGAGGCAGGCCGCGGCAGTATCAGCAGGAGCATCAGGAACAGCAGCCGGCCCGGCAGACCCGGCAGACCCGGCGGTTTACGTTCGATCCAGACCGGATCGCGCATTTCGAGGCCGCCGGCTGGCGGGCATACTACGACCGCAACTGGCCGAAGCTATTCGGCCTGATCGCGCGGCTGTCCCGGGAGCAGTTCCACATGCCGTTCCCGGAGTCGCTCCTCGGTGCGTACTACATCGCGCGGGCGGCCGCCGCCTGGGCGCCGCAGCGGCACGACGCCCAGAGGGGGCAGCGCTATTACGAGCAGTTCTACCGGCTCGCTCGGCGCTACTCCGGCCTGACGTTCGATCCGGTACGCGTCGCCGAGCTGGAGCTGCGGTACAACGACGTGCACCGGCGTCTGGTGGGGCAGCCGGACAAGCGCGAGTTCGTGCAGACGATGACCGACCTGCACAGCGCCACCTTCGGCATCCCCGCCCGGCTGGCCCGCCGGTCCGCCGAGCTGCGCGTTCGGGCGGCCAATGTCGTCGACCAGATTACCAGCCGGCAGTCACGCGACGTCGAGGCCGACTGGCGCCGGCTCGAAGACTACCTGCGCGCCTGCTACCGCTCCATCCGGCAGGCGCGCCGCGCCGCTCTGCCGGCCACGTAGCACCGTGTACTTGATGCCGTAGAAGAAATCACGGGTTCGCCCGTGGCGATGCACGGCGTGTGGTGTTGGCGGGAGAGTCACAGCGACTGAGGGCGCTTCGGCGGTACGTTGAAGCGAGATTCCAGGTAACGTGGCACGTTGACGCTTCCATTCGTCATCGCCTTCGTCGCGCTGGCGTTGCTCACCGTGACCGTGCTTGCACGGCGCCCCTCGACCATTGGGCTACAATAGCGCGCGGCGGACTCCACGACGGACTCCAGAGAAAGAGCAGACTTATGTCGACTCAGCGCCTCACCACGGCCCAGGCGATTGTTCGGTTCCTCATGAATCAGTACACCGAGCGCGATGGACGGCAACAACCGTTCTTCGCCGGCTGCTGGGGCATCTTTGGCCACGGCAACGTGGCGGGTATCGGCCAGGCGCTCCAGCAGGAACCGGAATTTCCATACTATCTGCCGCGCAACGAGCAGGCGATGGTGCACACCGCCGCCGCATTCGCCAAGATGCACAACCGGCTGCGTGCCTTCGCCTGCACCACCTCGATCGGCCCCGGCGCGACCAACATGGTGACCGGCGCCGCCGTCGCGACGGTCAACCGCCTGCCCGTGCTGCTCCTGCCCGGCGACATCTTCGCGCGCCGCAACGTCGCGCCCGTCCTCCAGCAGTTGGAGTTCGAGCACACGCCCGATATTTCGGTCAACGACGCCTTTCGTCCAGTCTCGCGTTACTGGGACCGCATCATGCGGCCGGAGCAGGCCATCCCATCGCTGCTCGAAGCGATGCGCGTGCTCACCTCACCGGCCGATACCGGCGCCGTCACGCTCGCGCTGCCGCAGGACGTGCAGGCCGAGGCATTCGATTTCCCTGCCCAACTGTTCGAGCGCCGCGTCTGGCACGTCGCGCGCCCGCTGGCCGACCGGGCGCTGCTCCGGCAGGCGGTGGAGTGGATTCGGTCTAGCCGCCGGCCGCTGCTCGTCGCCGGTGGCGGCGTGATCTACGCCGAGGCCACCGACGCGGTCGCCCGCTTCGTCGCGCAGACGAGCATCCCAGTCGGGGAGACACAAGCCGGCAAGGGCTCGCTCCCCTTTGATCACCCGCAGAACCTGGGCGCCATCGGCGTCACCGGCACGCCCGGGGCGAACGTGCTGGCACGCGAAGCCGACCTCGTCATCGGCGTGGGCACGCGCTACAGCGACTTCACCACCGCCTCCAAGACGGCCTTCCAAGACCCGGACGTGCGCTTTGTCAATATCAACGTCGCCGCCCTCGACGCCGTCAAGCACGCCGCGCTCCCCCTCGTCGCCGACGCGCGCGTCACGCTCGAAGAGCTGGCCAAGGCGTTGGCCGGCTACCGCGTGCCCGACGACTACGCCGCGCGCATCGCCCAGTTCCGCGCCCAGTGGGACCGGGAGGTCGACCGACTCTACCACCTGGGCAAAACGCCGGGGCCGGCGCAAAGCGAGGTCATCGGCGCCGTCAATGAAGTCGCCGGGCCGCGTGACGTCGTCGTCTGCGCCGCCGGCAGCCTGCCGGGCGACCTGCACAAGCTCTGGCGCGCGCGCGATCCCAAGGGCTACCACCTCGAGTACGGCTACTCGACGATGGGCTACGAGATCCCCGGCGGCCTCGGCATCAAGATGGCCGACCCCAGCCGCGAGGTCTTCGTCATGGTCGGCGACGGCTCATACTTAATGATGCCAAGCGAGATCGTCACCTCCATTCAAGAGGGCTACCGGCTGACAATCGTCCTGATCGACAACCACGGCTTCGCCAGCATCGGCGGCCTGAGCGAATCGGTCGGCAGCGGCGCGTTTGGTACCCAATACCGGTACCGCGACGCCACTACCGGCCAACTCACCGGCGAGCCGCTCCCGGTCGACTACGTCGCCAACGCGCGCAGCCTCGGCGCCCACGCCGCCAAGGCCAACAGCATCGCCGAGCTCAAGGCCGCCCTCGAAGAGGCACGCCGCGCCGACCGCACCACCGTGATCGTCGTCGAGACCGACCCCACCGTCCGCGTCCCCGGCTACGAATCGTGGTGGGACGTCCCCGTGGCGGAGGAATCGGAGCTCGACGCGGTGCAGACGGCGCGGCGGGACTACGTCGCGCACGTGACGAAGGAACGCTACTTCCTGTAAGCCAATTCGTCGGCCGCGCAGTGCGGGCGATCTATGCCGTAGCGGCGAATGGCTTTGAGGTCAGCCACAGCCCCATCGTAGCATTGCTGTTAGCACGTGCCTTGAGCAAGGATGGGCAGAGCTACAATCCGTAAGAAGGGCTGCATCGTTCCGCAAACGGGCGCCGGTGAGCTGAGCGTGAAGAAGCTTGAAGACTACACCCTCGTGATTCGTCCCGACGACAACGGTACGTTCGTCGCCTATGTGCCCGCGATCGAGGGGTGCCATGCCTGGGGCAAGACCCACGAAGAGGCACGAGCCGAATTGGCCAACGTCTTCGACATGATCGCCGAAGAGTATGCGGAGGCGGAGCGGCCGCTCCCGTCCGATGTCGAGTTGACGGTGGCGCGCGCCAGCTAAGGCAAAAGATCTTGAGCACGTCGCACCGCTTGCGCGACCGCCTCGTGCTGGCGCTCTTCCCAGCACTTGTGGCGTACGTTATCGTGCTCGTGGGCCTCATGTGGATGGAATCGCGCCTCATCTACTTTCCGGCGGCGCACCATGTGGCGCTACCGGAACATTACGGGCTCAAGGCCGAGGAACTGTGGCTGCGCGCCGACGACGGCGTGCGGCTGCACGGCTGGTACATACGGGGCATCGGCGAGCGCGCGCTCGTGTGGTTCCACGGCAACGCGGGCAACGTCAGCCACCGCTTGGAGAACGCCAAGCGCCTCGTCGACTGGTTCGGCCTGGATATCGTCCTGGTGGACTACCGCGGGTATGGGCGGAGCGAGGGTGTGCCCAGTGAGGCCGGCCTCTACGCCGACGGGCGCGCCATGTACCAGGCCGCCCGAGACCGCGGGTTTGCGCCCGAACGCATTGTGCTCCTTGGCCGCTCGCTGGGCGCCGCCGTGGCGCTGGAGGTCGCGCTCGATCACGCGTGCGCCGGTGTGGTGCTGGAGACGCCGTTCCTGTCGGTGCCGGCGCTGGCGCGCGTGCACTACCCGATTGTCCCCACCTTCCTCGTCCGCACCCAGTTCGACAGCGGGCGCAAGATTGCGCGGCTGCGCGTTCCCAAGCTGATCGTGCAGGCCGAGCGCGACGAGATCGTGCCGATCGCCCACTCCGAGCGGCTCTTCGACCTGGCGCCCGAGCCTAAGCGCTTCTACGTCCTCCCCGGCGCCACACACAACGCCATCTACGACATGTCAGACCCAGGCTACGTCGCCGCCTGGCGCAGTTTCCTGGCCAGCCTGCCCGGTGCAGCGCCGCATGACGGCCTTGTCGCGCGGTAGCATTACGGCCATGACAGAGCGAAGCACGACCAGCACCTCCGGCATGATCATCCGCGTTGCCCAGCGGCCGGAAGACGGCGACGTCTGTGGCACCGACAACCGCGCGCTCCAGGCGGCCGTCGATTACGTTGCCCGGATGGGCGGCGGGGCGGTCTTTGTCGGCCCTGGCACGTACCTGATGCACGACTCGCTGCACCTGCGCTCCGGCGTCACGGTGCGCGGCAGCGGCGCGGAGACGGTGCTGCGCAAGTGCGACGCCGCCGTCAGCCGGCTGGTGCTCGACGGTGACTACGGCGAGGAGCAGATCACCGTCGCCGACGCCACCGGCTTCGCTCCGGGCATGGGCGTCGTCATCTGGGACGACCGCTCGGGCGGCTTCCACACCACCGTCACCACCATTCTCGCGGGACCGCTGGATCCCACCGTTCCTGAAGAAGATCTCGGGTTTACGTTTCGCGTCGGCGGGCCGATGCAGGCCGACTATCTGGTGTCGCGAAACGCGACAGCGGCGACCGTCTTCCCGGTGATCAGCGGCCGCTACGTCGAAGGTGTACGCATTGAGCACCTGACGATCGACGGCAACCGCGAGCGTAACGTCGGGCTCAACGGCTGCCGCGGCGGCGGCATCTACCTCTATCGCGGGCACGGCACCATCATTGCCGACTGCGTTGTGCGTGACTACCACGGCGATGGCATCAGCTTTCAGCAATCGCACGGCGTCCACGTCGAGCGCTGCGAGGTCTCCGGCTGCGCCCAACTCGGTATCCACCCCGGCTCCGGCAGCCAGCGCCCCGTGATCGTCGACTGCTACAGTCACCATAACGGCACGATCGGCCTCTTCCTCTGCTGGCGCGTGCGCCACGGCCGCTTCGAGCGCAACCGTCTCGAGGCCAACGGCCGCATCGGCATCTCGATCGGCCACAAGGACACCGACAACCTCTTTGTCGAAAACGTATCCGTCGACAACGGCCGCTACGGCGTGTACTTCCGCGACGAGCCGGCGCCGATGGCCGGACACCGGAACCGCTTCGTCCGCTGCACCATCGCCGGCAACGGCGTAGAGGCGCCTGAAGGCGAAGACGCCGAGGTGCGCGTCGACGGCGAGACGACCGGCACCGTCTTCGAAGATTGCCACATCGGCTCTACCGCAAGCGCGCCCGGCGAGTCCCACGTATTGGGCAACGGACTCCCGCGCGGTATCGTCCTCGGTCCAAAGGCAGAAGCGCCGACGTTCACGCACTAAAGAGGGCCGAACAAGAGTACCTCACGCCCTTCGACGCGTTCAGGGCAAGCGGGACGACGAGGGCTACAATAGGCGTGTCCAGCAATGTACCGGCACCCCCGGCCACGGACACAGATGCGGGCACAGCCAGAGCACAACGGGAGAACAGAGCGGTGAACATCGTCCTGATCGTGATCGACACCTTGCGCTACGACTACGTCGGCGCCAACAGCAACGCGCGACTCCACCCGCCAGCCGCCCCTATCCCGCGAACGCCGAACCTGGACCGCCTCGCGCGGAGCTCGTGGAACTTCCACCACGCGTTCTCGGCGAGCTATCCCACCATTCCCCAGCGCACCGACGTGATGACGGGCCGGTACGGCGCACCGTTCCACCGCTGGAAGCCGCTCGACTGCGACAAACTGACCATCCCGGGCGCGCTGGCGGCGCTCGGGTACTGTACACAGCTTATCCACGACACGCCGCACCTGGTCAACGGCGGCCACCGCTTCGACTTCCCCTTCCACGCCTGGACCCCGGTCCGCGGCGCCGAGGTGGACCGCGCCTGGATCAGCGACACCTGGGCGCACCTACCCAACTGGCGCCTCGATCCTATGTTCGACATGCTCCCACGAGACGACGAGACCGTCCTGCGACGAGGCTGGAACACGGGAGCCGGCTACGTACACACCAATCGCGGCCGGACACGCGAAGAGGACTGGAACGTCGCCAAGCTCTTCACCACGGCATCCCGATTTCTGAAAGACAACACCCGGCGCGACAACTTCTTCCTGTGGATCGACTGCTTCGACCCGCACGAGCCGTGGGACTCGCCGCCGGAATTCGTGCGGCTGTATGACCAGACGCCGGGCTACGACGGCAAACTCGACCCGCGCTCGTTCGGCCAGGGACGGAACCATCCGGAGATCTCGCCCAGCGCGGTGGAGCACCTCAAGGCGCAATACGCTGCCAAGGTGACGTTCATGGATAAGTGGCTGGGCGCGTTTCTCGACACGCTGGAGGAGACCGGCCTGGCCGAGCGGACGGCGGTCGTTCTCACGGCGGATCACGGCACCAACGTGGGTGACCGAGATGGCCGGCACTTCGGCAAGTCGGTGCCGCCGCGGGCGAACGAGGCGCACGTGCCGCTGCTGGTGCGCGTCCCCGGCGCCGGCGCGGGTGAGAGCGACCGGATCGTGCAGCCGCAGGACCTCTTCGCCACGGTCCTGGCGATCGCCGGTGGCGAGCCGCCGGAAGGCGCCGAGTCGTTCGACGTGCTGACGCTCGCCCGGGAGGACGGGCCAGAGCGACGGCGCCTCGCGCTCTGCGGCCGCTCGGTCGACGGCTGGCAGCAACGCCCCGATGGCGTCCTTTTCTCGGCGCTGGACAAGGAGTCGTGCTTGGGCGTGGCCGCCCGGCCGGAGGCGTGCGAGCTGCGGCGGCTGCATGCGGACGAGAACGTGGCCGCGCAGCATCCGGACGTCGTCGAGCGGCTGCGCGCCACGGCGCTCGAGGAGATTGGCCGGCGGGGACTCGACCCGGCGCTGCTGGAGTGGCTCGGGAGCGAGGGCCGGTTGCCGTTCCCGACAGAGTATCGCTCAACCGACGCCCATCCGGCGCCGCCCGGCTGGCGCACCTACTTCCAGAACCTCTACCACGGCGAGTAGCCGGGCACCTGGACACTGCTGCACGCGTCCCATCTTGTTGATCCTGCCGTAGCTGAGGAGGGCAGACTCATGGCACTGACGATCGAAAGCAAGGCATTAGCTCCTGGGAGTACGGCCGCAGCGGCCACGGAATCGGCTATCGGACGGCGGAACCTTACGCCAGAAGAGCGCCGCATGTACGACGAGCAGGGGTACGTCATCATCCCGGCCGTCTTTCCCCCGGAGGAACTGGAGGCCATCGACCAGGAAATCGACGGCATACTTGCCCGGCGGACAGCGGAACGGCAGGCGAGTCAGGAGAAGGGAGAGAGGCAGCCGTCACGCCCCAAGGGACACCACGATGAGACCGGGCCCATTCTTCAATTGGGCCTGCGATCGGCGGTCTGCCAGCGCTTCGCGCAGGACGAGCGCGTGCTCGACCTGATCGACGACATCGTCAAGCCGGGGATCGCCATCTACTCGGTGAAGCTGATCGCCAAGCCACCGCACACCGATGTGGTGTGCCACTGGCACCAGGACGACGCCTACTACGTGCTCAATTCGGACAGCCAAACACGCATGTCGGTGTGGGTGCCGCTGCAAGACGCGCACGAGAGGAACGGCTGCTTGTGGGTGTTGCCCGAGAGCCACAAGTGGGGGCTGCAGCCGCACGTCACGTACGACTACGGCCAGTGCCGCCGCGCGATGCGCTACGAGGACATCGACGTGTCTCGCGCCATCCCAGTGCCGGTCAGGGCAGGGTCGGCGGTGCTCTTCAGCGCGCTCCTGTGGCACTACTCCAAAGGCAATGACACCGATCGGGTGCGCCGCGCCTTCATCACTTCCTACCAGGAAGCGACCGTCCCGCGGGGCAACGGCGACCAATGGAAGATCCTCCGCCCGGCTGCTGCCGCCGAAAGCGAGTAGGGCCAAGCACCTGAGAATCTGGCAGCTTGCTGCGCGAAATCCTGCACGCCTACACGAAGTACCGGCCGGCCACCTGACGCGCGAAGTTGCGCCCCATCACCCGGTAGCCTTCGGCGTCCGGGTGCAACTGGTCGGGCAGCAAGTGCGCGTATTCCGGGCCGAACACCGCCGTGCCATCCACGTAGTGCACGTTGCGGTCGCCGCGCGACCGCAGCGCCCCCACCGCCAGGGCGACCTCCTCGCGCATGGCTTGCAGGGTGAACCCGACGGCGTTTTTCGTTGTCTCCCGCGGCGGCGAGTAGATTGGCGACATCACCACGAACGGCGTGTCGCGGTGCCGCTCGCGCACGATCTGGACGAAGCCGATGATCGCCGGCTGGAACGTCCTCGGGTTCAGGCTGGCCGCGCCGTAGATGTTGATGCCGACACACATCGAAAGATAGCCGGCCGGCAAGTCCCGGATCAGCCGCGCGACCATTGGGTCCAGGTGGCACTGGCCGCCGTACCCCAAGCACGTCAGGTGCAGTCCCCGCTCGCGGGCGACGATCGCCGGCCACGTCTGCGTCGGGCTCACGGCCGCCCGGCACTGCGTGATCGAGCTGCCGTACGTCACCCACCGCGGCCGCGCGTCCTCGGCGGGCGCGAGCGTCGCACCCGCGCTGAGCGCCAGTGACCGCAAACGAAACGTCCCGAACTGGGGCAACCAGAGCTCGATCAGCTTCTCGCCGGCAGGCAGATCGTCGAACGCGAACGCCTCCTGCCCCGCCATCGGCTGCGACGCGACGATGCGGCCGTCAACGCACAGATCGACCGGCGCCATCTCGGGCTGCGGCTCGATCGTGCCCTGCACCGTCGTCGTCGCGCTGCGAAACGCCAGCCGCACCCCGGCCGGCATCGCCGCCCGCTCGACCAATGCCTCCGGTGGAAAGAGCGCCAGATCTTCGTGGGGCAGCCGCCACGGCTGCGACCACTCGGCGGTGTGCTGCAGCGAGATCGCCCCGTGCCACCGCAGCCGCTCATCGCTAGGACGAACCTCCATCCGTTCCGTCGGGTCCATAGACGTCGCCTTCTCCCTCCCGTATCCGCGGTAGTCGCGGTGCTCGCGTAGTCGTCCCCTGGTGATACCAGACGGCCACCATTCCGTCACGGCACGGTGACGATCGCGTCGGCCTCGATCTCGACGAGCATCTCCGGCGAGATCAGGCGCCGGACCTCGACCATACTCGTGGCGGGCCGGATCTGGCCGAAGAACTCGCCGTGCGCCCGACCAATTTGCGCCCAATCGTCGATGTTCGTGACGTAGATGCGCGTGCGCACCACGTCCCGCAGCTCGGCCCCGGCGGCGCGCAGGGCGCGCTCGATATTCCGCAGCGTCTGTACCGTCTGGGCGTAAGGGTCGCCACCGCCGACTACCGCGCCGCTCTCGTCGGTCGCCGTCGTGCCGGAGATGTGCACCACCTGCCCGACGCGCACCGCGCGCGAATAGCCGACGATCGGCTCCCATGGTGTCCCACTGGAAATGTTCTGCCGCATTGGCCGCATCAGTGCGTGAACTTTACTTTCCCAAACCGCGAAAGTAAACCTCCCATGCTCAAAAGGAGGAGCATTAGCCTGGCCCATCGAGCGCCGCCGCTAGCTCGTCGACGACTTCGACCAGGGTCTGGCCACGTTGGCGTGTCTCCGGCGTTTCCTGCCCGAGCGGGGTGTGTTCCACGAAGCGGTAGAGGTCGGCGGCGCCTTCGAGGATGCGCGGCGTCAGGCCCAGCGCGCCGAAGGTAGCGGCGATCTCCTCCATCTCACCCACCCAACGGTACGCCTTGGGCGGCATGCCGGGCACGCTCCGTTCCAGCGAGGTCCAGAGCGTCTGCTGGCTCTGCTGCAGCTCGGCCCGCAGCGCTTCGCTCAAGCCCATCTTTTCGCCGGCCACCAGCAGCTCCGTCCCGAGCGCCGTCAGTCCCTTGGTCAGCGCCGCGTAGCACATCTTGAGGCCAGAAGCCTGGCCGACATCGGTGCCGATCACGCGCACGTCGAGCCCATGGTCGCGCAGCGCCGCGAGCTCGGCGGCGTGTTCGGCGGAGGCGTAGATGCGCGGCCCGGCGCCGCCCGGCCTGGGGGGCCCGCCGATGATGCCCGCGTCCACAAAGCGCGCACCGGCGTCGCCGATGAGCCGCGCGATCGCGCGCGCCGTTTGTGGGGCGATCGCGTTCAGGTCGGCGTATAGCAGCGATCTGCCCGCCGTCCCCGTCGTCCTCGTCGTGCCTGCTTCGCGCAGCGCCGCGGCGACACGCCCGGCCAGGTCCTGGGCACGCGCCGGCGGCAGAACCGACAGCAACACGTCGGCCTCGCCCACCAGCGTCACCAGGTCGCCCACGTCCTCGATACCCGCCCCGGCGGCCAGCCCTGCAGTGCGCCGGCTCCGCCCCTCCAGCGCGGTGATGACCCGCAGCCCGGCGTGGCGCAGTACCGCGCCAATCGCGTGGCCCATGTCCCCCGGACTCATCACCGCCACCGTCGGTGCCGTTCCCGTCGCCATGCTTTTCCTCCTTGTGGTGATCCTTGACCAGCCTACCACGTGGCAGGTGTGCACCGGCAGCGCTCGACATCGCCCTTGTTGCATACTGCATCCGCGAGCGCACCTTCTTCTGACGGACGATGGTGCCCGAGGATTGGGGCTCGTTTCGGCCCGCCGGACGAGCGCCCAAGGAGGAGCGATGATCGAGCGGATCGAAACCGCCTACTACCGCACCGTCGCGCGGCAGGCGCTGGCGATGGCCGGCGCGGCCGGGCTGCGGACGAGCAGCCACTACGCCGACGAGCTCAGCGCCCATCTCCTGTGTGCCAGCCGCGATCCCGTCTATCTCGAAAAGCACGCCTTTGCGCTCGATCCGTTTCTCCAACGGCCGCAAGTGGTGACACACGGCCACGTGCGCCCGACCGAGGAACCCGGTGCCGGACTACGCTTCGACGAGGCAGCGCTGGCGCGCTATCGATACCTTTGACGGCGACGGACAACTCCTGCGGCTTGGGCTTCAGGCGTACACGCTGGGCCTCGCCTATGAGTTCGACCCGTCTTTTGGGCATTCAATCTGTAGGGTAGATCCGCTTCCCCACCAACTCACCGTCTCCCTCACGCCCAACGAGAGACGCACTGCCGAGGATCGCCGTGACTGTTACTGGCTCTACGTCGTGACGCACTGTCACACTCAGCCAACGCTCTACGCGCCCATCAAGGATCCTGCGCGTCTCCCCTGGCACGAGGTCCGTAAGGTCGACCACTATTACCTTTCGGTAGACGCCATTTCTCACCCGATCCGGCTCCGCGAGGACTCCGTGCCATACAATCCTGCGCCATGACCCCCGATCGGTTGCGAGCATTGATCGCCGGCGGCGAGACGCTGGACGTAGAGCTCAAGGGCGAACGCAACGGGCCGCTGTCTGACCGTGAGATCGTAGAGACCGTTGTTTGTCTCGCCAACCGACCCGGGAGCGAGATCGGGTGGCTGCTCGTCGGCGTCGAGGACGATGGCACCGTGACCGGCGCTCAGCCACGGCACGCCGGCGGTATCGATCCGCACCGTGTGCAGGCTCTGATCGCCAACCGAACCCGCCCGGCGCTTACCTGCCGAACCGAGGTAGTGCCGCTGGATGGCAAGCCCGTGCTCGTGGTCGAGGTCCCTACGGCCCAGACGCCGGTGGGGACGGCAGACGGCACCTACCTGCGTCGCGCTCTCGGTGGACGGGGAACACCAGCCTGCATCCCGTTCCACTTCCACGAAATGCAGGCACGGCAGGCCGACCGCGGACACCTCGACTACTCTTCACTAACCGTGCCCGATGCGCAATGGGGGGATCTCGATCCCCTCGAGTTCGAACGCTTCCGGCGCAGTATCCGCGAGAGCGGCGGCCTGGGGGACCGTACCCTCGTCGAGCTGCCGGACCTCGAGCTAGCCAAGGCGCTGGGGGCCGTCGAGGCGAATCATCGGGTGAGCGGGGTGCGAGTACTGGGCCTGCTGCTTTTCGGGCGAGAGGAGGCGCTCCGCCGCCTGATTCCGACTCACGAGGTAGCTTTCCAGGTCCTCTCTGGAACCGAGGTCGAGGTCAACGACTTCTTCCGCTGGCCGCTGACGCGCGTGATGGACGAGCTGATGGGCCGCTTTCGGGCGCGCTACCGTGAGGATGAGCTGCAGGTGGGCATGCAGCGCATCGGCATCCCCGAGTACCCGGCGCGCGCCTACCGCGAAGGCATCGCCAATGCGTTCATTCATCGGGATTACTCCCGCCTGGGTGCGGTCCACATGCAATGGCACGACGACAGAATCGAGATCTCGAATCCCGGCGGGTTCCCCGACGGCGTACGCCTCGATAATCTGCTGGTCACACCACCGCGGCCGCGGAACCCTCTACTGGCCGACGCCTTCAAGCGCGCCGGAATCGTCGAGCGCACAGCGCGTGGGATCGACACCATCTTCTACGAGCAACTGCGCAATGGCCACCCGCCGCCGTCGTACGAGCGCAGCACAAGCACCGACGTCATCTTGGTACTGCCTGGTGGCGCGCCGCACGTCGCGTTCGTCCGCTTGGCGGTCGAGGAGAGCCAAGCCGACCATCCGCTTGGTCTCGATCAGCTTCTCATCCTGAACCGGCTGTGGCAGGAGCGGCGGCTGACTGCGGAGCACGCGGAGCACCTCATCCAGAAACCAGAAAGTGACGCCCGTGCCGTGTTGGAGGCACTTGTCGAGAGAGGTCTACTGGAAGCCAGAGGCGCAGGAAAAGGTCGTGGCTATCATCTTTCGGCTGCGACGTACCGCCGGCTGGGCGAACCGGCGGCCTACGTGCGGCAACGAGGCTTCGAGCCGCTGCAGCAGGAGCAGATGATCCTGCAATACGTGCGAGCGCATGGTTCCATCACGCGTGCCCAGGCCGCCGAGTTGTGCCAGATCAGTCTATTCCAGGCAACCCGTTTACTCTCCAAGCTTGTCAAGGAGGGCAAGTTGATGGCGCGGGGCGCCCACAAGAGCACACGTTATGAACTCCGCTCGTAAATACGAGCGCGCTCGTAACAGATACGAGCGCGCTCGTATCTGCAAGCATCTGCCCGAATCCTGCGCCCGAGAAGTACCCCGATGATCCCGAAAGAGTGCAAGCGTCTCGCCGCGGTTGACCTCCCAATTGCCGAGATCAGCGCTGGTAGGCACGGTACTCGCAAGACCGCACGTTGTGAACCCGGCTTGTAATACTGCAACGAGGCTTCGATCTGGTAGAGCACTGCAGCGATTTGATCTGGAAACTCTCGTTGCAGTACTATCGACCACACAACCTGTCCCTGCCGCTGGCCAGCGCAGTGACGCCAAAGTCCCGTGGCGCCTCGTGACGTACCCCAGCGGGCGAGCCCAGCGATCATAGCACTCAGGCAGCCGCTACACCAGCCGGTGTGCCAAAGGAGACGCACAAGCGATGCCTGCACGGCCGGCGGTTGGTCGAGCACCAGCCTTGCCGAGGGGCTCGGCTACCTGAGGCCTGATCATAAATACGCCGCGGCCGCGTGACCGCGGCCGCGGCGGCCTCGTATCGTCCGGTTGCCACACCACAACACGGAGGCAACTGGATGGTAGCCGAACTGGTCGCTGCCCCCTCGCTGCTGGTCGCCCTGCTCCTGCTCCTCGACCGCATCCCCATCCCACCGCCGCCGGCGAAGCGCCCCCGCGGGCGCCCCACGACCTACACGGATCGCCTGTTCCTCAAAGCGCTGGTGCTCATGATCGTGCGCCACCTGGGCACGGTGCATGAGCGGCTGGCGATCGCTCAGGGGGCACCCGGCGGAGCCCACCGCCGAGATGCGGCAGTTGCGGACGCTGCTGACGGAACAGGGACGCTTCCCGACCCGGCGCACCTGGGAACGGCGCCTGGCGCGCCTGCCCGCCACGCTGCCCGCCCAGATCGGGTGCCTGGGGCGTCACCTGGTGGTGGTGCTCCGGCCGTGGGACGTCGGCGGCCGCGCGGCGGCCATCGACCGCACCGTCCTGCGGGCGAAGGGGGGCGTCTGGCACCAGAAAGATCGCGAGGCAGGGCTCGTGCCGCACACGTCCATTGCTACGGAAGCCGGCTGGACGAAGAGCGGCTGGCATGGCTGGGTGTATGGGTGGAAACTCCATCTGGTCACCACCGTCGCGGCGGTGTGGCTCCCCTTGGCCGCCGACCTCACGCCGGCCAACACGGCCGATAACGAGCACGCCCCCGTCCTGCTCGCCGACCTGCCCCGCGCGCTGCGGTTTCTGTGGGGCGACACCAGCGATAACGATCCGGACCGGCACACGCGCTGCGCCACGGCCGGGGTGATCCTGGTCGCCAGCAGTCGTGGCCGTGCCCGCCGCACGGACGCGGGCGCCAAGGTGCGCCAGGTCTTCCATGCGCTGCGTTCCAAGACGATCGAGCACTTCAACCAGCAGTGCAAGCGCCTCTTCGGTGGCCACGGGCAGGTGCCCACCCGAGGCCGCACCGCCACCCGGCGGCACGTGCTCGGTGCCGTCTTCGTCTATCAACTGCTCCTGCGCCACCGCGTTGCCACCGGTCGCCCGCTGCGCGTCGGCCTCAAGCCCTGCCTCCAGGCCGCCTGACCCACTGCCTGCCACCAAGTCCACCGCCATGTCCGTCGCCACTGCGCCGTACCGCCCCCGGCGGCCGCCTCCCGCCGGCCCACCCGGTCGCCGCCGCGGTGGGGCCTTCACGCCTCGCCGGCCGCCACCGGCCCGCCAGTGGCCACTCGCACGGCCGCCGCCTGGTTCGCTGCCTCCCACTACGTGGCCCCCTGCCGGCCTGCTCCGGCGTCCCGCCACCGCCCTCCCCGCATCGCCTCCGGCTACCCTCTCCAAGCACGCCTCCCGATTTGTGACCAGGCCTCAGATAGTCCTCATCGAAGTCGGGACTCGACACCACTGCCCACGTTCCGGTGAAACTCATAGCTTGCTCCTGCCCGTTCGTGAGTTGCGCTACCCGCCCTCGGACTTGGCTGGGAGCTGGCAGATCTGGTTGATCATGGCCATGGTGTGGTAGGCGTCGGCGAGCGAGGGGGATGGGAACGGCGGCTGCTGGCCAGCGCGCACGCCGTCCAAGAAGGCGGTGGCCTGCTTCCAGGAGCCGGGCTTGAGGTGCTATAGACAGTCAGATAATGTTCTGGA
>JACQGX010000373.1 GCA_016199265.1 Chloroflexota bacterium
CCTCGCGCCGCACTGGCCGGCGCAGTGTGCCCACTGCCAGGCGCCGCTGCCCCCACCGGCCGCCGGTGGCGCCGGGGAGGACTTCGTGGCGCACCAGGTGACGGCGCTGCCGCCGGTGCGCGCGGTGGTGACCGAGCACCGCCTGTATCGGGTCACCTGCCTGGCCTGCGGGCACGCCACACGGGCGACCCTGCCCCCGGACGTGCCCGCCGGCGCTTTCGGGCCCCGGCTCCAGGCCACGGTGGCGACCCTCTCGGGCACCTATCGCCTGAGCCGGCGCCAGGTGGCCGATGTGTGTGGCACCGTGCTGGACGCGCCCCTCGCGGTGGGCAGCGTCGACCGGTTGTGCCAAGCCACCAGCGCCGCGCTGGCGGCCCCGGTGGCCGCGGTGCAGGCCACGCTGCCGCAAGCACCGGTGGCCAATGCCGATGAGACGCGCTGGCCCCAGGCGGGTCACACCCAGTGGCGGTGGGTGGTGGTGACCGGACTGGCCACCGTGTTCACGATCGCCGCCCGCCGGAGCCGCCAGGTCATCAAGGACCTGCTGGGGACGGACGACGGTGGCACCCTGGGGAGTGACCGCGACGCCGGCGACGCCTGGCTGGACGTGGCCTGGCGCCAAGTGTGTTGGGCGCACCTGAAACGGGACTTCCAGGGCCTGGTGGATCGCGGTGGGGCCGCCCAGGACGTGGGCACCGCCGCGCTGGCGCTGGTGGGGAAGCTGTTCGCGGCCTGGCACCAGTACCGGGACGGGGCGCTCGACCGGGCGGGGCTCCAGGCGCAGCTCCAGCCGGTGCAGGCGGCCCTCGGCGCGTTGCTCGACACGGGCATGGCCGGCCCCGACCCCACAGCGGCGACCCTGTGTCGCGCTCTCGACCGGCGGTGGCCAGCCTTGTGAACCTTCGTGGACGAGGAGGGGGTGGAGCCGACCAACAACGCGGCCGAACGGGCGCGGCGCCCGGCCGTCCTCTGGCGTCAGGGCAGCTTCGGCACCCAGAGCGACGGTGGCGCCCGCTTTGTGGCGCGGCTGCTGACCGTCACCGCCACCTGCCGCCAGCAGGGCCGCTCCGTCCTGGACTACCTCACCGCCGTCTGCACCGCGGCTCAGTCGCCGCAACCTCTTCCCTCCCTGCTCCCTGCCACATCCTGACGCCAGCGCCGTGTACGCATACATGCACTTCGTGTGGCGCGTGCCTGTCCACACGCCGCCTTCATCGCAGGGGATTGTGCCGCCGCTACGCAGCCGAGATGCGGCGCTGGGACTTTGGGGCTATTGGCGGTATGGAACGAGCGCTACGCCATTGGACTGATGCCGGCCGTACGTTGCCTGGCTCGAGCGGCGTATAGTGCCTGGAATCTGGTAGAATCTCCTTGTCTAGCTCAGGGGAGTTGGAGCAGGGGATTACCGAAAAGCCCCGCGCCGGCCGCCGGCCAAACACGGCGGGTCCTCTCCTGGGACGCGCGCCAGGGTAGCTCAGTGGTAGAGCGAGGGACTCATAAGCCCTTGGTCGCGAGTTCGAGTCTCGCCCCTGGCACCGCCTCTACCAGAGAAGAAGAAGCCCCGCTCGGGTTGTCCGGCGGGGCTTCTTGCATCACCTTTTGACTTTTCAGGAATACTTTCAGGAATCAGTGCCGGTGCGCTCCTGGTGGTGCTGTTTCCAGTCTTCCACCCACTGCTCCATCAGTTCGGCCGATTGGTGGGTTGAGCGCCCGATCATGTGGGCATAGATGGTCGCTGTTACCTGTGGGGTAGCATGCCCCAGAATTTGCGCTACTTCAGGCAAGGAGACGCCGGCAGCGAGACGCATACTGGCCGCCGTATGGCGCAGTGCATGGAAGGTGACGGTTGCTGGGAGCCCAATTCGCCCGCGAAACGACTCGAACAGGCGGATAACGTTGCGGGCCACAAGTGGTGTGCCATACGGTGTGCAGAACACTAGGCCGTGGTCACGGTAGGCGGCACCGGCGGACTTGCGCTCGATCCGCTGCCGGTCACGGTGGTCTTGAGGCGCACGTAGGGCGGTCGCGGGAATGGGAATGGTGCGGACGCCAGCGCGGGTCTTGGGGCTACTAAACGCGGGGGCGCCGTTCTGGGTGGACACGAGGTTGCGCTGCACAGTCGCGGTACGGGCCTTCCAGTCGATGTCCGACCACATGAGTGCCAGTAGTTCGCCCTCCCGGCAGCCCAGGTAGAACGCGGTGACAGATAGGGCAGCCAGGCGGTGCTCCGCCGATATTTCAAACAACCGCTTCATCTCGATGGGAGTCAGGGCCTGCACTTCATGATGCCCGAGCTTTGGGGTCTTCACCCTGGCAGCCACATTACGGGGGAGCCGGCCGTCATCCACAGCCTGTTCGAGCGCTTGATGGATCGAGGTGTGGATGTACTTCACGGTGCGGGGCGAATACCCTTCCGCGACCTTCCCGGCGTACAGGGCACGCAGGTGGTCGGGCTGGAGTGCCGACAGCTTGATGGTGCCGACCGCCGGCTTAATGTGCAGGTTGACGTTGTTCTCGTGCCGGCGCCACGACTGGGGCTCGATGGTGCCCCGCTTGGCCACCAGCCAGCGATCCAGGTAGGCTCCGACGGTCTCCCTCTCGGCGTCCCGGCTGGGCAGGGTGCCGGCTTCGTACTCGGCCAGTAGCTTGCGTACCTTCTTGTCGATCTCACGCTCGGTCTTGCCGTTGACACTGCGCCGGATGCGAGTGCCCAACTCGCCATAACCGAGCATCACCTGGCAGTAACCGACGCGCTCACCTTTGCCGTTGGTGCGCCAGGTGATGCTCCCCCGGCCCGCTCTGGCCTCCATAGCGACCACTCCCGTCCACCGTTCAGGCTGGCCGCCAATACGCTCGCGCGCACCCGCATCCGGCGTCCGGGAAGCTCCAGCAGGCCGGGAAGTTGTCGACTCCGGGCCATGCGGTACGCGGTATTTCGGCTAATGCCCATGTGGGCGGCGGCCTGTTCGACGCTGATTAGTCGGTTCACGCTTGACTCCTTATGCCGTGGTGTGGCAGAGTATACCAGCCGCATAGGCGGATATGCAAATAGGAGGATCGCATGAACACTGAAGCAAAGCCCCTGCCCGAGGAGCTTGAGCGCATGGCCGGCTTCTGCGGTGCACTGGCGGATACCACCAGGCTGACCATCCTGTACGCGCTCATGGACGGATCGGCCAGCGTGAAGGAGTTGACGGAGGTCACTGGCCGGGCGCAGAGTGCCGTCAGCCGGCACTTGGCGTACTTGCAGCGATGGGGGCTGGCGGTGCCACAAAGACAAGCACAGAGCGTGTACTATAGCCTCAACATCGACGTGCGGGACGTGCTGCGAGCGGTCAGGGAGTGTGTAGGGGAGGGTGGAGAGATCGTGCTTGACTGAGGGCGCCCGGCCGGGGCACTTGTGCACTTTACACGAACTTTTCGCCGGTGCCCCAAAATGCCCCGAAAAAGCCGGTGCGCCTGCGTGCGGTCCGTTGTCAGTAGGGAGGCGATTGTATGACCGTCGCTAACAGGAGCGTGCAGAAAATGGACAACCGACGAACCGAGATGATCTGTGTGCGATTGCCCAGCCGCCTTCTGGCGAAGGTGGACGCAATAGCCGAAATGGAGCAAACGAACCGCTCGGAGGCGGTGCGGCTCATCCTGCGAAAGCTGAGGCTGCCCAGGCAGGCAGCGTACGCGGCAGCCTAGCACAAAAGAAGAAGCCCCCACCGGCCGTGTCCTGGAAAAACGGGCCGGCGGGGGCTTCGAACGAGGAGTGATGCAATTGTACCAGACTGAAGCGGGACTGACTGTCCCCATTGACAACGAGTTTTTAGGCGCAGCGGCGGCCGGCTTCGCCCAAGTGGCACCACAGTTAGTTGAGGCCTGGTCATAAATACGCCGCGGCCGCGTGACAGCGGCCGCGGCGGCCTCGTACCGTTTGGTTGCCACACCGCACGACGGAGGCAATCGAATGGTAGCCGAAG
>JACQGX010000374.1 GCA_016199265.1 Chloroflexota bacterium
GTGTTGTCGCACGATCTCCCGAGCGACATAGAGCCCGATGCCGAGACCGGCACCTGAGCCATCGCTGTGCGCCTGGTAATACCGCTCGAAGATGCGCTCGCGTAGCTCGGGATCAATCCCTTCGCCGTAATCTCGGACGGAGAGCCGGGCGGTGCTCCCTTCCGGTTGGACCTCTACCTCGATGCGCTGGCCGTGGGGCGCGTGCTTGGCCGCGTTGACGATCAGATTGGTCAAGACCTGCTCGAGGCGCAGCCGGTCGCCTTCGACGAGGACCGGCCCATCTGCCCGCAACGCAACGGTGTGGTGTGCCACGATCTGCTGCAGCGCTGCCGCCGTCTCACGCGCCAGCTCGGTCAGATCGAACGGCTGACGTTCGATGCTCAGTTTTCCCGCTCGCAGCCGCGAGGCGTCAAGCAACTGGTCGACAAGGGCGCAGAGCTTCATTGCCTGCGTATCGACGGTACGTAGCGAACCCTGTGCCTGGGCGGGATCGGACAGGCGGCCGCTTTCAAGGCGGCGCACCAGCAACTGCGTATGGCCGCGCAGGCTCGTGAGCGGCGTCCGCAGCTCGTGCGCGGCGACGCTGACGAACTCGTCGCGCAGCCGGATGGCTGCTTCGGCTTTGACCGTACGCCCGAGAGCGGCGTGGGTCAGGGTGGCGGGGAGCACCATCGCCAGCGGTGCCCATGGGTTATGTTGAGATGCCTGCGCCGCCAGGACCCCGAGCGCCAGGAGCCCGGCCGCCTGCGCCGTGCCCCAGCCCCGACCGGTGAGCCAGATCGCCAGCGGGCTCTTGCGCTGATGCAGGCCGGCCATCACGGCCACCGAGGCGCTGTTTGCCAGGTAGAGCGTGGCCGCGGCCGCGAGGACGGCGAGTGGCGGCGCAGGCGCCGAAAGCGCACCGTAGATCGCACCGGCGAGCGCAACCGAGACCACCAGTTGGGCGGTGTTAAACAATGCTCCCCGCCAGCCGCGCCGCCGCTGCCCCGTAGCGGGATCGCGGCGCAGCATCAACGTACATTGGCCCAGCCCCTCCCCGACGGCTGTTAGGGTGACGGCGGCGGGCATGCCGGCGATGAGGAGCAAGGCGAAGTGGGCGGCGAGCGACATGTCCACCTTGCGCCTGGGGACAAGCAGTAGCGGGAAGTGCTGCGCCACGACGGCGAGCGTCAGCAGCTCGACGACGACGAGGTCTGCCACCGACGTACCGGAGGCAATGGATGCCAGGGCAGCATCCTGCACGGCGTGCCACCAGAACACGAGCGCGCCAAAGGCGGCCCCGACGAGAGACCAGAAGTAGACGCGAGCGGCCGCCGGAAGTGTCACCGACGTGGTCCTCTACGACAAGACTACCGTGACTACCGGGCCACCGGAAACCGTCTTGAGCGACTCCGCACGACTATGGGACGTCCAGCGTGAACTGCATCGGCAGCGGCTCACCCGAATAGCCGGACCGGTTGGCGTAGAGCATCCCCGTTCTGGCAGGACCGCTCCAGATTTCACTCGTCACAGAATAGTGACTGCCAAACAGGTCGTCAGGAATGACCGCTGTGAGATGGACGCTGGTGGCCGTGCCGGCCTGAATGGGATTGACGGTGACGCTGATCGCCGGATACGTCAGCGACGTGACGTGCTCGGCGGGACCGCCGTTGACGACGTACACTACCACCTGATTGCCGGCGGGCGTGGTAATAACCACCGGCGGATCGGTATCGCACCACGTCTCCGCGGCGCTGACGCTGGTGGCGCTCGCCGCGAACAACAGCGCGCCGGCAAAGACCGCACGTCGAGTACTGTCCATGTTCCCTCCAGTTCTTTCCTTTCGCCGGCGTCCTGTTATACCTGCGGCTGCTGGTTTGTTACGGCCAGTGTACTCCGCCAGCACACGATTGTGAAGAGAAAAGCGCACACATGGCAGTGTGACAATACACACGTGACTGCGTGCTGTCAATACCATACGCCGAACGCCGCCGTATGCAACGGAGGCTAGCCATGCTCGGCTACGATACACTACGCTCAACTCACGCTCGGAGGCGGCCGGGATGCGGATTTCCAGAATAGAGACGTTTAAGTACTTCGTCCAGTGGCGCAACTGGATGTTCGTCAAGGTGACGAGCGACGAGGGGCTGTATGGCTGGGGTGAGGCATCGTTGCACGGCAGCCTGGAGGCGGTCGAGACGGCCATAGGTGAGCTCGGCAACTACCTGATTGGCAAGGACCCAGCAGGAATTGAGGCGCACTGGTACGGGATGTACCACGCCTGGCGGTGGCGCGGCGGGCCGGTGCTGCACACCGCTATCGCCGGGCTGGAATGCGCGCTGTGGGACATCGAGGGCAAGCGCCTGGGCGTGCCGGTGTACCGCCTGCTCGGCGGCCCGCTGCGGCCACGCATCCGAGCATACGCCAGCCACTGGCTCTACCAGATGCACCAAAAGAGTGACGATCAACTGGTCGAGGAGGTGCAGCTCGCGCTTGGGCGTGGGTTTACCGCGTTCAAGTGTACGCCGTTCAACGTCCGCGAGCTGCGCGAGGACGAGGCCGGCGCGATCGCCAAGACGCGCCAGCGGATGGCGCTGATCCGGGAGGCGGCGGGGCCAAGCACCGAGATCATGATCGAGTGCGCCGAGCACTTTACGCCGCGCCAGGCGAAGCTGATGGCCAAGGCGCTCGAGCCGTACCGCCCGTACTGGTTCGAGGAGCCGATCCCGTTCGAGAACCCCAAGGCGATGGCCGTGCTTCGCCCGGAGCTGGGTGTGCCGCTGGCGACGGGCGAGCGGCTGCTCGATCGCTGGCAGTTCCGCGAGCTGCTCGAGCTGCAGGGCGCCGACATCATCCAACCCGATCTGATCCACGCCGGCGGCATTACCGAGGTGCGCAAGATCGCCTCGCTGGCCGACACCTACTACGTACCGGTGGCGCCGCACAACTCGAGCGGCCCGATCGCGACGCTGATGTCGGTCCACTTGTGCGCCGCCATTCCGAACTTCCTCATCTTGGAGGAGATCGAGTACGAGAGCGAGCTGCGCAACCAGGTGTCGACGCACCCTGCGCCCATCGTCGACGGCTACTTCAACCTGCCCGTCGAGCCCGGCATCGGCACCGACCTCAAGCTGGAGGTGCTCGAAGCTGGGGGCGAGGCCTACCGCTACCGCCCGCAACCCGTCAGCAACCGAACGGTGCCGCCGCAGTACTGAGCGAAGGACGAAGGACGAACGACGAAGAGATCGTCGACGTACTACCTGCTTCGTCGTTCGTCCTTCGTCCTTCGCTCAGTAGTCGAACACCTCGACCACGCCATCGTCCAGGTCATACCGGGCGCCGAGAACTTTGAGGCTACCGCGCCGCACACGCTCGGTGATGATTGGCTCGCTCGACCGGAGGGTAGCGGCGACCATCTCGATGTTGCCCCGGACGGCGTGGTCGACCCAATCGCCGGAGTGGTGAATTGCGCGCCGCGCGGCTGGGACAATGGCCTCGACGACGGCGCCGATGTGGCCGATGGTGTGCTCCTCCTCGGTGACGGCGCTAAGCGCCGCCTTCACGGCGCCGCAGCTCTCGTGGCCGAGCACGACGATGAGCGGCGTTTCAAACTCATGAACGGCGTACTCGATGCTGCCAATGATTGCCTCGTCGACGATATTGCCGGCGGACCGGACGACAAAGAGGTCCCCCAGTCCCAGATCGAAAACGATCTCCGGCGGGACGCGTGAGTCGGCGCAACCGACAATCACGGCGAAGGGATGCTGGCCGGAAGCCAGATGTTGGCGGTGCGACGCCTCCTGGTGCGGGTGACGTGGCTCACCCGTGGAGAAGCGACGATTACCATCTAACAACTGTTGGAGCGCTTCATCTGGAGTCATGCCTGCAAGCATACTGGAGCTGCGCCGTACGGACTGGCTCAACCGCCCACTTGGGCCATAACTTTGGCAACCCTGAAGCGGGTGAGAGAGTCGGAATCGATCTCCACGCCGAGGCCAGGGCCCTGCGGCACCGGCAGATAGCCGCCCTGCTGCCGCAGCGGCTCGACGAGCAGGTTCTCGCGGAGCGGGTTGTCGCTGCGGTCGAACTCGAGCAGCGGCTCGGTGGGGGTGATCGACGGCGCGCCGTCGGGGATCGTCGCCAGGAAGTGCAGCGAGGCAGCGAGCGAGAGCGCCGAGCCCCAGCAGTGGGGCAGCAGCCGCACGTGGTTGGCATCCGCCAGCACCTGGATGCGCTGCATCGCCGAGAAGCCGCCGCAAATGATGATGTCCGGCTGGATGATGTCGACCGAGCGGGTCTGGATCATGTCCCGAAACGCATACAGCCCGCCCAAGCCCTCGCCGCCGGAGACGGGAATCGCCACTGCCCGGCGCACCTCGCGGTAGCCCTCGAGGTTGGTCGGCGGCAGCGGCTCTTCGTACCAGGCGATATGGGCGCTCTCGATGGCCTTGCCAACCTGGATGGCGGTGGCGGCGTCCCAGGCGCAATTGGCGTCGACGGCGAGGCCCATCTCCGGCCCGATGGCCTCGCGTACGGCGTGGACCAACTGTGCGTCCTTCACAGGCACGAACCCGATCTTGAGCTTGCACAGCGAAAAGCCCTCGTCACGGTAGCCGAGTGCCTCCTCGATCAGCCCTTCGCGCCACGCCTCGAACGAGGTCCACCGCTCGAGCTTGTACAGACCGGTGGCGTAGACCTTCACCCGGTCGCGCACTGCGCCGCCGAGCAACTTATAGATAGGTAGCCCCGCCGCCTTGCCGGCGAGGTCGAGCAGCGCCATCTCCAGCCCGCTCACGATCCCGTAGTGCCCGCCGCGCAGGCCGCCGAGCGCGTGCCAGTGCACGTTCCAGTCGCGCGGGTCCTTCCCCAACAACCGCGGCGCGTACTGGCATTCGATCACCGCCGGTGTGGTGGTCGGCGCCCCCGAGCACTGGCCCCAGCCGGCCAGCCCCTCGTCGGTGTGCAGCTCGACTAGAACGGCGTCGCGGCCGGGGTAGTACCCCTGCGAGTAGAAGAACGTGTTCGTGATGGGGGCGTGCAGGGCGTGGATGGTGATGCGGGTGATCTTCATGGTCGTGGGTCAGGATACCATGGCGCAAGAGATCATATGACACACCTCACAGCTCTGTGGTAGTATGTCTGCGGCGATGGGACCCACGTTACGACTCGAAGGGACGTTGCGCGACCGGACGGCCTATCGTGAGGCGCTCAGCCGGCTGGAGGCGCAGGGCCTTGTCGAAATCCGGCACGGCGTGGGAACCCGGGTGACCGATCGCTCGCGGGAGGCCGTGGCGGGCACGCTCGGCCTTATGCTACAGCGACGCCGCGATTCGGCCGCTGATCTGCTGGAGGCGCGACGTGTCTTGGAAACCGAAGCCGCCGCGCTGGCAGCAGCGCGCGCTACCGCGGACGACCTGGCCGCGCTGGACGAGGCGCTCGAAGCGATGCGCCGGCTTACCACCTCTCCGGATGAATACATCGCCGGCGACCTCCGGTTCCACCTGACACTGGCGCTGGCGAGCCACAACAGCGTCCTGGCAGCGCTCGCCGAGAGCCTGCGCAGCGCGCTGCACGAGTCGATCGCGGCTACCTTCCAGGTCGACGGCCGTACCGAGCAGCGGCTGCAAGGCCACGAACGGATCCTGATGGCCGTACGCGCGCACGATGTCGAGGCGGCACGGCAGGCCGTGGCGACGCACCTGATGGCCACAGAGGAGATGCTACGTCGGGTCGGACGGCTCACCGACGAGCCCATTGGGACAGGCAAACCCATAGGGAAAGGAGACACGAGGAGATGAGCCGTCCCAACATCCTCATCCTGATGGCCGACCAGTTCCGGTCGGACCTAATCGGCGCCAACGGCTCGGCGATCTGCCGTACGCCATATCTAGACAAGCTGGCCGCGGGCGGGGTGACCTTTACCCGCGCCTACTGCACTACGCCACTGTGCACGCCCGCCCGCGGCGCGCTGTTCACCGGCCGCTATCCGCACAGTAATGGCCTGACGGCGAACACCCAGTATCCGGATACGCCGACGCCGCGCCTGCGCGAAGGGGAGCGGCTGCTCTTCGAGCACCTGGCCGCCGCGGGCTACCACTGTGGTTACGTCGGCAAGTGGCACCTCAGCGTCGGTGATGAAGCGGCCGAGGCACGCCGCCGTGGTGTGGCCGATTTCCTCAACGCGCGGCAGGCGGCCGCCCTGCACCGGGAGCGCCTCGGGCTGGCCCTACGCGACGATTTGGGTAAGTCCCGGGCGCGGACTATGGAAGGACCGCATCCGCCGATGTCCGGTGTGGCGCCGTACCCGGCGGAGTACGCTACCGATGCGGGCGTCGCCGGGCAGGCGATCGAGCTGCTGCGCCACTACCGGGAGCAGCGCCTGGGCACATCCGAACGGCCCTTTGCCATCATCTGCTCGTTTCCCGGGCCACACTTCCCCATCGAGCCGCCGGAGCCGTACGCCAGCCTCTACCGACCGGAGGACGTGCCGATGCTGGCCTCGTTCGAAGACACCTTCGAAGGCAAGCCCCAGGGCCAACGGAGTCATCCCTGGCTGCAGCTCGCCGCCCATCTCTCGTGGCCGGAATGGCAGCGGGTGATCGCCCACTACTGGGGGTTCGCCACGTTCGTCGACGCGCTGATGGGGCGAGTGCTCGACGTCCTCGACGAGACCAGGTTGGCCGAGCGCACTATCGTGATGGCGACCGCCGATCATGGGGAGATGGCCGGCCACCACCGCATGTTCGATAAGGGCCCCTATTTCTACGACGACGTGATGCGCGTGCCGTTTGTCTGGCGCCGGCCGGGGTTCATCGACGCGCGCGACGGGCCGAACGAGGCGTTGGTGCGCCACGTCGACGTCGTGCCAACCGTGCTCGAGCTCGCCGGAATCGAACCGGTGCCCGGTTCACCGCCGCCGCAGGGGAGGAGCTTGCTGCCCGAGTTTTCTGCAGGGGTGGGCGGTGTACGGGCGAGGCATGCCTCGCCCGTA
>JACQGX010000361.1 GCA_016199265.1 Chloroflexota bacterium
ACGTAGTGCGACGAGCCGCGGCCAGCGCAGCGACTGAGGAGCTTGCCCGTTCCCGACCTTCGGGTCGGTACCATTCGCCGCAGAGGGATGGCACGAGTACTGTGAACGACCGAGCACCATGTCAGAACCACACCGCCGGGCCGGACAAACCGGGTATCGCGCTCCTGAGCTTCGCGCACGGCCACCAGCCGGGCTGGGCGAACGTCTTCCGCGCCGATGGGCGCGTGAATGTGGTGTGCGCGTGGGACTCCGACGCTGCGCGTGGCGCGGCCGCCGCGGGGCGCCTGGACGTGCCGTTCATCCCGTCGCTGGACGACGTGCTGAGCCGCCGCGACGTTGCCGCGGTGACGATCTGCTCGACGAACGACACCCACGCCGGCCTGGCGGTCGCCGCCGCGCGGGCGGGCAAGCACATCATGATGCAGAAGCCGATGGCGACGACGCGGTTCGACTGCGACCGAATCGTCGACGCCGTCGAGGCCGCGGGAGTGCGCTACTACCAGTCGCACAATCTGCGCTTCGATCCGGTGCACCAGGAGATCAAGCGGCTGGTCGATGCCGGCGAGATCGGCCGAATCGGACTCGCGCGCCGGCGGCACTCGCACGCTTTCGCACTGCTCAATGCCAAAGTCCTGGAATGGATGAGCGATCCGCTCCACGGCGGAGGCGGCGCCTTTATGGACGAGGGCGCGCACGTCGCGCTCTGGTTCTTGTGGATGTTCGGCGCCCCTGAATCGGTCACCGGCGTCGTCACGACGGCGCTGACCGAGCAGAAGCCGGGGGTCGAGGACCAGGGTGTGTTGCTGTACCGGTACGCCGGCGGACTGATCGGCGTCCACCAATCGAGCTGGGTCGAGCTGGCGTCGACGAGCACCATCGAGCTCTTCGGCGACCGCGGCGTCGTCGTCGCCAGCGGCACCGACATCTCGTCCTCTCGCAGCAGGACTCCGAACGAGGCGCCGCTGCGAGTCTGGCGCCACGATCCCAGCGGCCCAGCCGGCGACCGCCCGCCCAGCGCCGTGCCCAACGCCACCGGCGAATGGCACGTACCGGACGTGCCGTTGGCGCAGAGCCGCCTGGCCGGCACGGCCACCGCGTTCGTCGACCTGCTGGCCGGCGGCGGGCCATCGCCGTGCGACGCGCGCACCGCGCGAACGGCGGTGGAGATGGTGCTCGCCGGCTACCAATCGTCGCGCGAGGGTCGGGAGGTGAGCCTGCCGCTGGCACGATGATGAACACGCCCCTCTACGGCGCCGTCGAAGGCGGCGGGACGAAATTCGTCTGCGCGCTGGGAAACGGGCCGGATCAGATCGTGGCGCGCACGCGGATCGATACGACCGGTCCCGCCGAGACGCTTGGACGCGTCGCCGATTTCTTGCGCGAGGCGTCTCGCGGGTATCGACTGGCGGCGGTGGGCGTCGCCTGCTTCGGGCCGCTCGAGCTCGACGAGCGATCGCCCGCGTACGGCACGATGCTCGAGACGCCGAAGCCCGGGTGGAGCGGCGCCCCAATCATCGCGCCGCTGCGGCAGCGTCTTGGCGTGCCGGTCGCACTTGATACCGATGTGAGCGGCGCGGCGCTGGCCGAATGGCGCTGGGGCGCGGCACAAGGGTGTGATCCGGCGCTCTATCTGACGGTAGGCACGGGAATCGGCGGCGGCGCGGTCGTGGGCGGCCGGCCACTCCACGGCCTGCTGCATCCGGAGATGGGGCACATCCCCGCGCCACGACTGGCGTGGCCGGATGGCCGTCCCGACGACTTTCCCGGCGTCTGCCCCTTCCACGGCAACTGCTTCGAGGGTATGGCCTCTGGTCCCGCACTCCAGGCCAGGCTGGGCGCCCCGGCCGAGACGGCAGGGCCCGAGCACCCGGTGTGGGACCTCGAAGCCGGCTACATCGCCTCTGCCGTGGCGACGTATGTGCTCGTGCTCTCTCCCCAACGGCTGGTTGCCGGCGGCGGCGTCATGCAGCAGGCGCACCTGATCGACCGGGTGCGCCAACGCCTGCCGGAGGTGCTCGCCGGCTACGTCAAGCGCGCCGAAGTGGACGCCGCGGTCGAGCGCTACGTCGTCGCGCCGCACTTCGGGCAGGATGCCGGGCTCATGGGCGCGTTCGCGCTGGCGATGAACGTGAAAGGCGAAACGTGAGCTTGGTTGCGTCGCTCTTCGGTGAACGTGTGCCGTTGGCCGCATTGTGCGGCCCTGAAAGTCACGTTTCACGTTTCACGTGCCAGCGCCGCTGCCATTGCGACAAGGCGACCCTTGACCCAATCGGAATCACCTGTCCTACACCGGTTCTCCGGACGGCCGCGGATCCTGCGCCATGCCGGTGGGGAAGTACTCGCGCCAGCGGCGGTCGACGAGATCGACGGTGGCACGGGCGGGACGGACCTCGGGTGGGTAACTCAGCTTGATACGAGCGTCGACGACGATCGGCGGCCGGTACGAGACGTGGTGCCGGCGCACCTCCTGTCCGGCGGAGTGGATGTCGCCGGCCGGCTCAAAGCGCGTGAAGGTCACCCAGAGAAACCGCTCGCTCGAATCGGCGATCGACACGTCGTCCGCGACGACAATAAGCGGCCATTCGGCGAAGCCGGGCTCCCGGCACAAACGCGCGGCGAGCTTGGGCGCTTCGGAATGCCGGCGCGGCTGCACGACGAGGCAACCGGCGCAGAACGGGCGCGCGGCGGCCACTTCCGGCGGCAGCGCCGACCCTTCGGGCAAGCGGAGCTCGCGCGGCAGCTCGCGCTTCGCCTCACCGAGGCCGAGCAGGACGCCCTTGCTCCCGCGGTTGAGCGCGGTGCCGGTGTAGTCGAGGGTGTCCATCGACGTCTGATCGAAAATGAAGAGATCGCGCTCCCAGACGGCGCGTGCCAAAACGTGCTCGAGGGTGCCCTTGAAGTCGCGCAGGTCGCGCGGCGTGTCGGTGACGAGCAGAAACTTCGTCAGCGAGAGCTGCCCCTCCCCCAGAATACGGAACGCCGAGACGAGCGCCTCTCGCGTATAGCGCTCGTGGACGACGGCGGCGGCGAGTGAATGGAATCCCGTTTCGCCGTAGCTCCAAATGTCGCGTACGCTGGGCATCACCATGGGAAAGAGCGGGCTGAGCAGCTCTTGGAGGTAATCGCCGATGAAGAAGTCCTCCTGGCGCGGCTTGCCGACAACCGTCGCCGGATAGATGGCCTCGCGCCGGTGATAGAGGCGCTGGGCGCGAAAAACTGGGAAATCGTGCGCCAGCGAGTAGTAGCCATAGTGGTCGCCGAACGGGCCTTCGGGCCGGCGTTCGTGGGGATGCACCTCGCCGGCAATGGCAAACTCGGCATTGGCGAGCAAGGGATAGCCGCCCCGCGGGTCGGGCACGCGCGGCAGCCGGCTCCCCATCAGAAGCGATGCGAGCAGCAGCTCGGGAACGTTCTCCGGCAGCGGCGCGATCGCGGCGAGCATCAGCGCCGGCGGCCCACCAAGAAAGACGGTGACCGGCAGCGCGCGTCCCTGGCGCTCGGCCGCCGCGTAATGGAAACCACCGCCTTTCTGGATCTGCCAGTGCATGCCGGTGGCGCGCGCGTCGTAGACGTGCATGCGGTACATGCCCAGATTATGGCCGTGCCCGTCGGGACCGGGATGTTCGGTGTAAACCAGCGGCAGCGTGATGAACGGCCCGCCGTCTTGGGGCCACGACGTAGTTACCGGCAATCGCGAAAGGTCGGGGGGGCTCTCCATCGCCTCGAGGACCGGGCCGCCGCCGCGCCGCGCCACGCCGACGCGCAGCGCCTCGCGCGCGAAGCCGCGAAACTTCCAGATCTTGGCCGGCGTGGGCGGCATTAGCTCCTGCGCCACGCGGACGGCCTGCCTGACGAACTCATGTGGCCGGCGGCCGAAGGCGAGGTCGATGCGCCGGGCGGTGCCGAACAGGTTGGTGACCACCGGGTACGGACTGCCCGTGACGCGCGTGAAGAGCAGCGTCGGGCCGCCGGCGGCGATGACGCGCCGGTGGACCTCGGCGATCTCGAGGTACGGGTCGACGGGCGCCGTCACCTCGACCAGCTCGCGCTCGCGGCGCAGCAGATCGACGTAAGCGCGGAGATCGGTGAGTGCCATAATCTCCGGGAGGATAGCGAAGCGCTCAGGCCGGCGGCACCTGCTCAAGCGTGTATCATGGGTGCTGCTGCGGAAGGAGAGCGGAGCACCCCATGACCATTGACGTAACGACTCTCGAGCCGTTGCCCCAGACGCTTGCCGGGCACGTTGCCCTGGTGACCGGCGCCGCGCGCGGCCTGGGCCGCGCCTACGCGCTCCGGCTTGCCCGATTAGGCGCCGACGTGGTCGTCAACGACGTCGACCTGCGCGCCAACCGGGAGTACGATGAGGCGCTGACGCCGGGGTGCGAATCGGTCGTCGACGAGGTTCGCGCGCTCGACCGGCGAGCGCTCGGTCTGGTCGCCGACGTGACCGATGAAACGCAGGTGCGCGGCATGGTCGAGCAGGTAGTTGCCGAGCTGGGGACGATCGACATCTTGGTCTGTAACGCCGGCGGCGCGCTGGTGCGCGGCCCCGCCCTCGCGAGCGAGGTGCCGATCGTCGATTTCAAGCGGATGATGGACATCAATTTGATCGGCACGATCCACGCCTGCCAGGCGGTCGCGCCGGTGATGAAGGCGCAGCGCCGCGGCAAGATCGTCACCGTCGGCTCGCAATCGGGCTTACGCGCGCAGGGTGGGGGTGGGGGCACGTCGTACTCGGTGGCCAAGGCCGCGATTCACCAGTACACGCGCAAGCTGGCCGCCGAGCTGGGGCCGTTTGGCGTCAACGTCAACTGCATCGCGCCGGGCTGGATCCTGTCGTCGCGCGCGATCGCCAGCGGCCGCGGCTCGACCGAGTCGCGCGCCAGGCTCGAACAAGAGATCGCCCTCAAGCGCCTCGGCGAGCCCGAAGACTGCGCTAAGGTCGTCGAGTTCCTGGTGACCGACCTTTCCGACTACGTCACCGGACAGATCATTCCCGTGTGCGGCGGCGTCTGTCTGTTCTAGACCACATCTCACCCTCCGTTCACCCTTCAGTGCAGGCAGCACTTCCGGATGTGGGGAGGACGTGTAGGGGCGTATCGCCATACGCCCAGGGGCGGCGGCCGGGCGTATGGCGATACGCCCC
>JACQGX010000366.1 GCA_016199265.1 Chloroflexota bacterium
GTGCCGCTCGGCTGGGGAGCACCGGCGTGCGCGGCCCCACGGTCACATCCATCATCATGGCGACATGGTGCCGCACGCAGGCCGCCTCGTGCCGCCCCGCCACCCCGCACAGTTAAATCACAAGTTTAGAGAGTGAGGTGATCCGGCCACGCGCTCTCGGTCCGTCGATGGCTCCTAGGGGCGACTCGGCTGGCAGACCATGCCCAACTGCCACACGTCGGTGCGCGGGTCGTAGCCGCCCGGTCGCTGCGGGCCGCTCGCTCCCCTGGCCAGACGAGTGTCGACCAGGCCGACGTCGGTCTGGTAGGCACTCTGCCGGATCCAGTCGGGCGGCCGCCGCTAGAGCGCGGGGATGCAGAGGTACGCCGCGTGCACGCCGTCGCGGTAGCGATTGGCCTGGATGATGCCCCGCTCGTGGTCGGTGGTGGCCTTCACCTCGCAGCCGGCCAGCCGCTCGGCGCCGCCGGCGTCCAGCACGCAGACGAGGTCGGGTTCCCACTCGCCGATCCGGATGGTGCCGGTCGGCTCGAGCTGGCGCCGGAACGGCGCGCGGAGGTAGCTGCGGTCGGCGTCGACGAGGATGTTGCGCCCCGCGCGGCCGGCCAGGCCGTGCCGCACCAGCGCGCGCTTGCGCCAGAGCACGACCTCGGCTTCGGTCGGTGTCGTACGCTCTTCCAGTCCGGTGCGTGGCATGGCAGCAGATCACGAAGATCATACAGGCGCTATGATGAGATTGGGGACAACGAGCGATGCAGCGGCGCGAAGAATTGGACGCACTGGCGAGCCATCGAGCAGACCTGCGCGCGCTGGGCGTGAGGTCGCTCGCGGTGTTTGGGTCGACCGCGCGAGGCACGGCGACGCCGGAGAGTGACGTCGATCTGCTGGTGGAGTTCGAGGGCGAGACGACGTTCGACCGCTACATCACGCTCAAGCTGTACCTTGAGGACTTGCTGAAGCGGCCAGTGGATCTGGTGACGCGGAAGGCGCTGCGGCCGGCGCTCAGACCGTATGTCGAGGCGGATGCGCTGTATGTCGCGTGATTCCATGCCGTATCTGGCGGACGTTCTCCGCTCGTGCCGGAAGGGCTCTTCCACGAGTCAGGCGGGAAGACCCAGATCAGCCTCTCCTGCCAGCATCAGCAAGCGCTGGTAGGTAGCGGGATCGAGGTACAGGCCTGCAACTGTGATACCCTACGTACGTGCGCAAGACGAGCGTCTATCTGGAAGACAACCAGGTGCAGCAATTGCGGCGTGTGGCCGAACGAGAGAGGCGATCGCAGGCGGAGGTGTTGCGGGACGCGATCAAGGCGTACGTGGAACGGGCAGCGCGCGAGCGTGACTTTGTCATGGCGGGTGTGGCCGAAGGCCCGGGCGATTCGGTTGCCGATATCCCGGAGGAGGAACTCCTGAAGGGGTTCGGCGCGTGACGCTCCTGGTCGATACGGGGCCGATGGTTGCGCTCGCGGATCGCAGGGATCGGTTGCAACCCGTCGTCGAGCGGCTCCTTCGCGACGAGCCCGGGCAGCTCATTCTGCCCGCCCCGGTTTCCGCCGAAGTGGACTATCTGCTCGGCCAGCGCTTGGGCCGCAGCGCACGGCGGGCGTTCTTGGCCGATTTGGCCGCCGGGCGGTTCCGGGTGGTCTGCCTGGACGATGCGGATTACGCGGTCGCCGAGCGCTACGATGCGCAGTACGCCGACCTGGACGTGGGTCTGGCGGATCTTTCGATCGCCATCCTCGCGGCCAGGTTCAGGACGCATCGTATTCTCACGTTCGACCAACGACACTTCCGTGCGTTGCGGCCGCTCGACGGTGGGGTCTTCGTTGTGCTGCCTGCCGACGAGCGCGTGTAGCAGGACCAATTCGCCGACGGGGCCGTAGCCATCGGATACCGGTTTAGAATCCCGTCGGGGAGGCCTGCTGTCATGGACGACGCGAAGCTGCTCGAACGGATTACCGTCGACCCACGCATCTTTGGCGGAAAACCCATCGTCCGCGGCCGGCGTTTGGCCGTGGAGCACGTGCTGGGCCTGCTCGCCGCCGGCGATACCGTGGAAACCATTCTGGAGGGGTATCCGTGGCTGGAACGCGAAGACATCCAGGCCTGCCTGGTCTACGCCCGCCGGCTGGTCGGCCACGAACGCGTTGAGCCGCCTCTGGTCGAGGCTGGTGGGTGAAGCTCCTGCTCGACGGCTGCGTCTGGGGCGGTGCGACCGCGGTCGTGGGGGAACGTCGATGCTGGAACGGCGCGAGGTACTCGAGTTGCTGGCATTGAACATCAGGGTGCGCGGGGTGGGCTGTGCGGGCCGCGCTCGAGGCGGAGGCGATCGACTTCGGCTTGCATCGCTTCGGTTCGCAGCGGCGTGCGGCCCCAATGGTCGATGTGGCTCTCGCCGGGCTCGTCGCTGACGGCGACGATGGCGTCGGGCCGCTCGCGCACGCCGGGTTTGAGGCGGGTGCCGATGCCCGGCCGCTGCGGCGCGTGGAGGTAGCCGTCGCGAATGTCGAGGTTGGGATCGACGAAGTCGTTGTACCAGCCTTTGTAGAACGAGGGGACGTGTTCCTGGATCATGGCGTTGGGGGCACTCATGCAGATCTGCGCGCAGGCGAAGATGTTGACGGGCCCGGAAGCGTCGTGCGGGGCGATGGGTACTTGATGAACTGAGGCAAGGATGGTGACCTTGTGGGTCTCGGAGATGCCGCCGGTCCAGATGAGGTCGGGCATGACGATGCGGGCGGAGCCGTTTTCGATGAACTGGCGGTGCTGCCAGCGGGTAAGGAGGCGCTCGGAGATGCATACCGGAGTCTTGGTCGCCTCCTGGAGGCGGCGGAGCGCCTCGGGGTTGAGCAGGGGCATGAGGTCCTCTTGCCACATGAGGTCGTATGGCTCCATCGCCTGGGCGATCTGGATGGCCACGGGGAGCGCCCACTTGCCGTGGCCGTCGTTGGCGATCTGCATGTCCATGCCGACGGCGTCACGGATCTCGCGGATGGGCGCAAGCGCGTGGTTGAGGTCCTTTGGATGCAGGTACTGGCCGTCGCTGGCCGGCGCCAGCGGGATGGTGGGGCCGCCCTTCATGGCGGTGATGCCTTCGTCGAGTAGTCGCTTGGCCGCATCGGCGGCGCCGGTGTGAGGCATGCCGGTGGCGTAGACGCGGATGCGCCGGCGCACGGCGCCGCCGAGCAACTCGTAGACGGGGAGGCCGGCGGCCTGACCCTTTATGTCCCAGAGCGCCATATCGAGGGCGGAGATGGCGCGCATCTCGGCGCCGCCGTACCCGGCGTGATCGGAGAGGCGGAACATGGCTTCCCAGTGGCGCTCGATCTCGAAGGGATCGCGGCCGATGAGGAGCGGACCGAAGTGGTCGTGAATGGCGGCCTGGACGACCGACGGGGCGTAGAAGGTTTCGCCCAAGCCGACGATACCGGAGTCGGTGTGGACGTGAACCCAGATGATGTGGCGCTGCTCTTTGACCCGGATGGTCTCGATCTGCGTGATCCGCATGGCCATCGGTGTGCTCTCCTCCCCCTTGGCGCGACCGGCCGGTACGGCGTGTGAGCACGGGCTGGTTGTCCACGGCCGAACACGCCGGGTGATGGTAGAGCACGGGGCAACCGGGAGTCCAGCACGTGCTGCGCGGACCAGGCTTGGCGCCGCAGTTCGCAATTTGCGAAAATAGGTGCGGGTGCGGATCATCAGCAAGAGGGCGCTTCGGGAATTCTGGGAGCGACACCCGGAGGCCGAGCGGCGCCTCCGACTCTGGTACCAAGTGGTGGATGCCGCAGAGTGGGGCACGTGGGACGACGTGCGGCGGACGTTTCCCGCGGCAGATCTGGTCGGACGCTTCGCCGTATTCAACGTGGGTGGCAACAACTATCGCGTGATCACCCGTATCGAGTTCAAGTGGCGCCGGGTCTACATTCGACAGGTGCTGACGCACTCGGAGTACAACACTGATGCTTGGAAACGTGACCCCTGGTTTTGACGAGGCCGACTACGTGGCGTTGGTCCGGTCCTTCCCTCCCCGTGTTATCCACGACGAGCACCAGTTGGCGGCAACGGAGCGCCGGATTGATGAACTTCTGGCGCTAGCGGAGCGTACTCCGGCGCAGGACGCGTACCTGGACCTGCTGAGCACGCTGGTCCAGGAGTGGGAGGCCGATCACGTCGACATTCCTCCGGTCTCGGGCGTTGAGCTCGTGAAGTTCCTTTGCGAGATGCACGGCATGCCGCAACGGGCGCTCGTGCCCATCTTTGGCACACCATCGGTGGTGTCCGAGGTGCTCGCGGGGAAGCGCGAGCTGCAGCGGAGACATATCGAGGGGCTCGCCGCTTACTTCCACGTCTCTCCGGCGGCGTTCTTCCCCGCCAGAACGCGAGTCGACACGAACGCGCCGGCGGCTCCGACCGGGCAGCGACCGCTCGCTGCTGCATCCCGTGGGACTTGAGGCAGCGCTTGGAGCCGGAACAGATCGGCGAGTTCGCCGTCATCAATGTCGTCAACGCGGACGGCGAGGATGCAGACGAGGTCAAGGATGCCGGCCCACTATTGTGGAGTCGCCGCGAAGAAGTCGTTGAGCTGCTTGGCGACAGCTAACGCTGCGGCCCGCGGCGCCGCCTCGCCCGCCCACACCGGGTTGAGCGCCGGGTTGATGATGTCCCGGGTCACTGCGCTCAAGTCTGGGAAGACGGGTCGCGCCACGCCGTTCTTGGCCATCTCGAACCACATGTCCTGTGGCGGCGGCAGCGAGGCCTTTGAGAGGTCCAGCAAGTCCGTGCGCGATGCCACGCGCGGATTGGCCTTGTCCTCCAACCTGGTGCGCTGCCAGTCCTTCTGGTACCACCGGCAGTAGAGCCAGGCCGTGTCGTGTTGCTTCGAGGCCTGCATGATGCCCTGCGCCTCGGTCGTCAGGTCGGCCACCGGCTTGCCCCCCGGAGCGGGTCCCTTGGGGAAGGGTACCCACCCCATCTTGTCCCAGACCTGGTCGTAGCGGGCATTCAAGGCGTGCGGGACGCCCCAGGAGACGTGCATCGCCAGCTTGCCCGCGTTCATCGCCTTGTTGGCGTCGCCACCCAGATCTTTCGCCTCCGGCTGCTTCCATGCCGCTCGATGCTTGTGGGCCACGTCGTGCACCCACTCGATGGCGGCGATGGCAGGGGGTTCGTCGAGTCGCGACTTCTTCGGCCGTGCGAAGTTATCGTACATGTCGGTGCCGTTGCTGTTCAGCGCCAGCCGCCAGATCGACATGTGCGACAGCCCCAGGGTCTGGATCGTGCCGGCTGCGTCGCGCCGGGTAAGCGCCACGGCGGCCTCCGTCATCGTGGCCCAGGTCCAGCGACCCTCCTTGTACAACTGGTCGGGCATCGGTCGCCCGCCGGCGGCGAAGATGGCCCGGTTGAAAAACACCTGGCCGGTGGTGAGGCTCACGGGGTAGCCGAGGACGGCACCGTCGTAGGTGTACAGCGCCAGCGCCTTGGGCTCGATCATGTCGGCGCGGAACCCGCGGTCCTTCTTGCCGAGCGGTCCCTGGTCGAGCAGCAGGTTGTTCTTACCAAAGAAGCCCTGGTGCTGGTTGTCCAGGTAGGGCAGATCCGGCGGTGTGCCGCTCGCCGTCGCCGTGGTCACCTTGTCGAGATAGGGCCCGAATCCGATTGGCGTCCACTGGATGGTGATATTTGGCTGGACCGACTTGTAAGCGGTCGCCGCCTGTTCCCAGCTTCCCGCGTCGGTCCAGGGTGTCCACGCCTCGAGCGTCACGGGCGCATCGAGCGCCTTGGGCGCGCCGTCGCCGCCGGGCAGCGGCCCGCAGGCAGCCACCGCCGCCGCGCCGGCCGCACCGGCCGCAAGTCGCGCCGCACCCAACTGGAGCGCCCGTCTGCCAAGTCGTGGCGGACCTGCATCTGCACCGCGAGGAATGCTGAGTGGGCGCTGGACGATTGCGTTAGATGCCATGGCGGTACTCTCCTTAAATACTCCAAATAGTGATCGTACAGGCGAGGAGCCAATGCCCCGGCTGCCGCCATTGTACGGCAGAGCGTCTCCCAAAGCAATTGTCCTCCCCCAACTCACCAACACACTTTGTGAACCGA
>JACQGX010000359.1 GCA_016199265.1 Chloroflexota bacterium
AGTGGGACCACCCGCCGCGGCGCGCTCGTCCAGGTACGAGAGTGCGTCATCGGCAATACGGCCCTCGGCGCAGCGGCCGAACCGCTCGAGTCGTGAGCGCCGTCTGCTATCGGCCGCCGCCCAGACCGGTATCGCGCGGTAGATCGAGGATCGCCTGGAACTCCGTTCGCAGCGTGTTGAGCCAGCCCGTCGTCGGCTCCGCCTTGTGGTCGCGAATCTCGGTCATGCGCGTCGTCAGCGCCCGGTTGAACTCGTCGAAGCGCAGGTTCCAGATCAGCGCATCGGGCTCGGGGAGCTCCGCGCCCTTGCAGATGGCGTCCATCGACTTGCGCGAGAAGCGTGGATCGTTGAGCAGACGCTCGTCGCAATAGGTGTCCTTGCGGAAGTTGGGCGTGTTGGAGCCGGTCTGCTGCGTGGCCAGCGTGTAGCTGGTATCCCGGTTGGCCAGCCACTTGAGCACCTCCCACGCTTCGGCCGGGTAGTGCGACGACTTGGTGATCGAGTTGGTGTCCAGCGCCAGGAATCCGCCATGAGAGGCCTTTGTGCAATGCGGGACCCACCGCCCCCTGCCCATCGTAGACGGCGGCGGCGTGGCTGTCAAGTACGAATAGCCCGGCGCCCTCAATCGCCGGCAACACCGTTCCACACCCTGTCAAGGGATCGTAAGCGCGGTTTGATCAAGCAGATCGGGCGCACGGCTCCGGGCACGCGCTATGTCCTCGCAGGCCAAAACCCTCATCCCCTAGCCCCTTCTCCCACCCAGGGGAGAACGGGAGAAGGGCACGTCGTGAGAGAGCCGATGGAAGAGAGAACTATCGGGGAAAGCCCGATGCCGCCAGGATGCACGCCGCGCGATACTTTAGATGAGCGGAGGTCGGCCGTCATATCCCAGCCGGTCGAGCCGAGCCTTGATTGCAGGAAGGGGGGTAGAACCGTCATCATGAGTCTGCAACCCGGGTCTTTTTCACAGCCCGCGCACCAAACGTCCCTCGGCCCAATCGGGAACGAGACGGCGCGTGGCGTTGAGCTGGTCTTGCAGCCAGACGAAGCGGCGCTGCTCGAGCGGATCCTGAACAACTACCTGTCCGATCTGCACATGGAGATCACTCACACCGACAGCTATGACATGCGGCAGGCGCTGAAGGACGACCGTGCCCTGGCCAGGCAGCTGCTGGCCAGACTGCAGCAGCTTAGGGCAGGAGTCGCACCAGAAGGCGTAGGTCGGTAGCTCTGCACAACTATGCTTCCACAAGTGTCTACGGCAGCAAGTGGCGGCGTGGCAGCGGTTCAACCTCGTACACGAGTTCGGCATGCGCCGCAGCCGCTTGGGGCGCTTCGCCGCGCGCTTACCGTCGGCATCGTACGTCTCGCCCGGCGGATCATGCCGGCGTTCGTCGCGCTGGCCGGCGACCGCTGCTGGGACTGCGGCAAGCGGATCACGCCGGCGGCGAACCTGCCGAGCTATCAGATCGTCGAGGCCCGGCTCTGGGCGTGGGAAGAGGTGCTTTGCGACACGTGCGTGCGCTCGCGCCTGACGCGCTTCGGCGGATTGGGGCCGAAGCACTAGCCCGGATCATTAGTGCGGTGCCCGCTCATCCTGAGCCTGTCGAAAGACGGGCACGTGCTAGCCAGGATCGATGAGTGATCCGGGTTAGCGCCGCCCTATGCTATCTGCTCGATCTCGACGATCCGCCCCGTGCGTGCCGACCGGTAGACCCCGTCGATGACCGCCGTCGCCCACAGGCCGTCGACGCCGGTGAATCGCGGCGGCCGCTGCTCGGCGATGGCGCGGGCAAAGTCGTCGATCATCGGGAAGTGCGCGTTCTCCGGACGCCGAGTTTGTACCGGCGGCAGGTCGGTGCCCAGCACTTCGATCGGGGTATCCGACCATGGATCGGTGAGCAGTGCGCCGCGTGTGCCGTAGATCTCCAGCGTGGTTGCATTCGGCGAAGCAGGAAGACGGGCAACATTGGCGTTGGCCAGGACGGTGACGTGCGCGCCGTTCTCCCATTGCACCAGCGCGGTCTCGGTGTCGGCCGCTTCGTAGTCCATCGTCAGCCGGTCGGCGAAGCCGCAGACGCGGCGCGGCCGGCCCAGGAAGTACGCCAACAGGTCGAGCCGGTGGCTGCCGATGTCGGCAAGCTGGTTGCCTCCCCCGCGCGCCGTCACGCGCCACGCCTTCGGGTCGGCCGGATCGGGATTATAGTGGCCCATGACACGCACGTTCGCCCGAACGACGTCCCCTAGGGCGCCGCCGTCGATCGCCCGCTTCATCGCGAGCGACTTCTCGAAAAACCGTACGTAGTAGGCAACTGCCAACTTGACGCCGTTCCGCGCCGCCGCGTCGATCATCCGGCGGCACTTGTCCACATTGAGCGCCATCGGTTTCTCGACGAGCACGTGCTTGCCGGCGTTCGCCGCCGCGATCGCCAGCTCGGCGTGCCGGTCGACCTCGGTCGCGACGTACACAACGTCGATCGCGTCGCGCGCCAGGAAGCGCGCGAGGTCGTCGTCGGCGTGCTTTGCACCGAAGCGACGGGCAAACGCCTCCCCCCGTGCCCGCTGCCGCGAGTGAAAAGCGACGAGATCGCTGTATTCCTGCCCGATGATCGCTTGGCCCGCTCGGCGCTCCACGATATCGCTGCAGCCGATCACGCCCCAGCCGACGCGTTTCGTCGTGGTCACAGCCATCATCGTGCCGTTTCACTCCCCAGCGGCTGCGGACGGTACACGAGCTGAAGCAGGTTGCCCTCGGGATCGGCGATAAATACCAGCCGCCGGCCTCCCGGCGAGCCGATCATCTCGCCGACGAACTCGACGCCCTCGGCCTTGAGCGCCGCGCACGTCGCGTCGAAATCGTCGACGGTGAAGGCGAGGTGCCGCAGCCCCGGTTCATTCTGGGCGTACGGCGCAAGCGGTGCCTCGCCGGCTGCATCGCCGGCAGGGAGAATCTCGATCACGGCGCCGGTCGGGGGACCGACGAACCAGGTGCTCTGCCCCTTCCCGGCGACGACGACCCTAAAGCCGAGCGTGTCGCGATACCAGCGGGCCAGCGCCTCGGTATCTCTGGCGACGATGGCAATGTGCTCGACGGCGCGAATCATGGCTATCTGTCCTCCTTTCCCTCCCGCAACGCCCGCGCGATGGCATCGGCGACGACGACGGTAGCCAGGCCGTCCCGCCCGTCAATCAACGGGCGACGGCCGCTCAAGACGCAGTCCGCGAAGTGTGCGACCATCGCGGGAAAGACGCCGAAGACCTTGCCGTGCACGATCGGCGATTCGAATAGCGGGGGGTACACTGCGCTGTCCGGCTTGAAGATGCCCAGCCCGTGCTCGTTCACGCTCACTTCGATCACACCCGCGGTGCCCCTGACGTCGAACTGGGCTTGTCGCGGCCGGCCATCGAGCGGCGGCGCCCCCCACGACTGTTCGAATACCGCCGTCACCCCGTTGGCGAACCCCAGCGTCGCGACGAAGTACGCATCCGGGGCGCGCGCTCCGCCATGAGTCCGCGCCGCCACGCTGGTCACACGACTGCCGGTGATCCACAGGAGCAGGTCGAGGTCGTGCGGACTGATCCAGCAGGTGAGCGGGATGCGCCCCTCGACTCGTGCGGCCGCGACGGCAGTCGTGTTACGGCGCGCGTAGACGTGGAGCACCTCGCCGATTTCGCCTCGGTCCACCGCCTCCTTGAGCAGCGCGAAACGCGGGTCGAATCGCGACTGGTGGCACAGCATCAACGTGACACCGGCGGACTCGGCAGCCGTCGCGATGCGCTCGGCGTCGAGCACCGACGCCGCCATCGGCTTTTCCAGCAGCAGGTGCCTGCCCGCGCCCATCACCGCCAGCGCCGGTCCGAGATGCAGCCACTCCGGCGTCGCGACCACCACCGCGTCCAGGTCGGGGTGCGCCTCGAGCATGCGCCGGTAGTCGCCACCGGCGTAGCCGGCGACGTTCCATTGGAGAGCGAGCTCCGCTACCGGTGCTTCGCTCCGGCCGCAGACGGCACGCAGCTCGGTCTGGGGTAGCTCGGTGATGATGCGCGCGTACAGGCGCCCCATCCGCCCCGTGCCGATGACTCCTACCTTGAGACGGTCATTGCCCATGTGTTCGACTCGCGGGGTGCAGGCAAGAGTTCCGGATGCGGGGAGGACGTGTAGGGGCGTATCGACATACGCCCAGGGGCGGCGGCCGGGCGTATCTCTATACGCCCCAACAGCCGGTGGCGGTCCCCGGAAGATTTGCCTGCACCCCCGGCTGCGATGAGCGTAGCGGGTCGCCGGTGGTTGTG
>JACQGX010000370.1 GCA_016199265.1 Chloroflexota bacterium
ATGTGACCAAACCCCCTATTGTCATGACGCCTGTTGCGCTGCCGGCCACCGGCGCGGGCCCTCCCCGGCCTACTTGTGGCCGGGAAAGATGATAAAGTATAGTTCTTTGGGCGGTCAACCGTATACAATCCGTCGTCTGCCGTTGCCGCTGGGGTACCATCACTGCGCCGCGGACGGAGCGCCCGACGCGCCGGCACTACGCAAGAGCCTACAAGGGAAGGAAAGGAATCGTCGATGGGCGCGGATGGGAACCAGCAAGCGAGCAGCACCTTCGCCGTGACTGAGTCGCTGCGCCTCTGGGAGGAGGCTCAGCGCCTCATCCCCGGCGGATCGCAGACCAACAGCAAGCGGCCGCAGAACTACGCCTTGGGCAAATATCCGATCTATGCGTCCCATGCCGAGGGGTGCCGTATCTGGGACGTCGACGGCAACGAGTACGTCGATTACGTCAACGGCCTGGGGCCGATTAGCCTCGGCTACCGTTTTCCGGCGGTCGACGATGCCATCCGCGCCCAACTCGACCGCGGCATCATCTCCGGCCTGCTCTGGCCGCTCGAGGTCGAGGCGGCGCGTGCCCTGGTGGAAACCATCCCATGCGCCGAGATGGTGCGTTTCCTCAAGGGTGGCGGCGAGGCCACCGCCGCCGCGGCGCGCATCGCCCGCGCCTACACCGGGCGCCACCTGCTGCTCAACGCCGGCTATCGTGGCTGGCCCGATACCTGGTCGGCAGGGCGCGATCCCGCCGTACCGCCTGACCTGGCCAAGTACGTCGTCTCGTTTCCGTCCCACGACCTGGACAAGCTCGCGTCGCTCCTCGATCAGCACCGCGGCCAGGTCGCGGCCGTCTGCATGGACGCGCCCCATTCCGACGTGCTGCCGAGCGGGCACCTGGCGGCGATTCGCGATCTGGCGCACGCGCACGGCGCGCTGTTCATGATGGACGAGATCGTCAACGGCTTCCGTCTGGCCCCGGGTGGCGCACACGAGCACTACGGCGTGCTCCCCGACCTGGCCTGCTTCGCCAAGGGTATGGCCAACGGTATGCCACTCGCCGCCGTCGTCGGGCGGCGCGAGGTGATGCAGGCGGCCGCCGACGCGCTGATCAGCGTTACCTACGGCGGCGAGGCGCTCTCGCTCGCCGCCTGTGTCGCGACCGTCCGTGTCTACCGTGAGCAGAACGTCACCGCCCATCTCTGGGCAATGGGCCGGCGCCTGATGGAGGGGTTGGACGCTGCCGCGCGCGAGGCCGGCGTACCGTTCCGCTGTGCCGGCCAGGCGCCGATCTCGGCGATGCGCTTTGATCTGCCCTCGGAACAGGTCGCGCCGGCCTGGGAGCTCTGGCTGGCGGAGTGTGCCAAGCGCGGCGTGCTGATCCGCCGGGGCGGGCTCAACTTCGTCACCTACTCTCACACTTCCGCAGACATCGACCAGACGATCGACGCCTGCGCCCAGGCGTTCCGCGTCCTGCGCGACGCCGGCTACACTGCTGCCGGCGGCCAGCCCGGCCAGGAGCGCCAACTCGCTGGCGCCGTCTCCGGCCGCGGCCAGCAGATCGGGCTCTAGCGAAGAAGGACACAACGTAATGCCCACTATCGACTGTCACGTTCACACCTGGGACTGGTTGGGCTTCACCCGCGGCGGTGAAGGCCCGGCCTACTGGGACCGCTGCCGCGCCTGGGCGGAGCAGCTCGACGTCACCTACGTCGTCAGTTGCCCCAAGCCGATCGGCCGCAGGCCGGGTGAGGAGCCAGACCCCGGCTTCCTCCACGCCGCCAACCAGGAGACCTTCGACTTCGTGCGGCAGATGAAGGGACGCGCCATCGGCCTCTGCTACGTCAACCCCAGATACCAGGAGTCGGCCTTCGCCGAGATGGAGGAGTGGATCGGGCGGCGGGGCTTCGTCGGCCTCAAGCTGCTCACCGGCGTGCACTGCAACGATCCGCTGCTGGACCCGATCGTCGACTGGTGCGCCCAGCGCCGCGTGCCTATCTGCCAGCACACCTGGAACAAAGCCAATGGGAATGGCCCGAACGAGTCGACGCCGATGATGCTCGCCGAGCTGGCCCGCCGCCACCCGGACGCGACGCTGGTGATGTACCACACCGGCGGCGACTTCGTGTACGGCGCCAAGGCGGCGCGCGGCCTCGACAACGTCTACTGCGACATCGGCGGCGCCGACGCCGTCGACGGTGTCCTCGAGCACCTCGTCGAGCACGTCGGCGCCGATCACGTCGTCTTCGGGTCAGACCTGCCGGGACGTTCCCTCACCTCCCAACTGAGTAAAGTCCATGGCGCCCGGCTCTCTGACGCCCAGAAAGAGCAGATCCTCCACGGCAATATGGCCCGCATCCTTGCCGCCCGCAATCCATGAACACATCGAATACATCGCTATCAGAACTGTTTGACGTCAACTGCGCCGTGGGCGAGTGGCCGTTTCGGCGCGTGCCCTGCAACACGATTGACCGCCTGCTGGATCGGATGGATCGCCTGGGGATCCGGCGTGCCGCCCTTTCCCGGCTCGAGAACGTCTTCTTCAAAGACTGCCTGGTTGGCAACCGGGAGCTCGCGGCGCTGATCACGCCGCACCCAGGGCGCTTCTTTCCCTTGTACACGGTCAATCCCGCCTTCCCCGGCTGGGACGTCGATCTCGACATCTGCGTGGACGAGCTCGGCCTGGCCGCCGGCCGCGGCGGCATCCGGCTGTACCCCAGCTACCACGCCTATCCGCTGGATGGCCCGCAGGCGGCAGCCCTGCTGGAACGGGCGCAGGCGCTGAACGTGCCGGTCGTCGCCACCGCCCGCCTGGAGGACGAGCGCACGCACCACTGGCTGGTGAAGGTGCCGGCGGTCCCACACGACCAGCTCGCCGCCGCGATCGCGGCCCACCAGGCCGTACGCTGGGTGATCGCCGGGCTGCGCGCGCCGCAGATCCGGGTGGTCTGGCGCGCGTTGCAGCAGCAGAGGGCGGCAGCGCGGGCGCGGGTGCTCTTTGATCTCTCGCTCGTGCAGGGGCCGATCGACGAGTGCCGGCTGCTGGTCGAGGCGGTGGGGGCGGAGCGGCTGGCGTTCGGGACGAACCTGCCGCTGACGGCGCCGGAGTCACCGGCGCTGGCGCTGGCACACTCGGACCTGCCGGCCCAGACGGTGGCAGCGATCGGCGGTGGCAACGCCGCGCGCCATTTAGGGGCCGGAGGAACAGCAAGGCCCGAGCCATGACATCCCGTGTGGCGCTGGCGCTCGACGTCTACGGCACGCTGGTCGACCCAATCGGGATCAGACAACACCTAAAACAACTGCTCCTGGACGAAGCCACACGCGTCGCGGCGCTGTGGCGGCAGACCCAGCTCGAATACACCTTTCGCCTGACGGCGATGGGGCAGTACCTGGACTTTGCCTGGGTCACCCGTCGTGCGCTCGAATTTGCCCTGGCCGCGACGGGGCAGTCACTCGACGAGACCGGCCGGGCAGCTCTGATGGCGGCGTACGACGACCTCGAATGCTTCGCCGACGTCCATGCGGGTTTGCGCCAGCTTCAGACGGCCGGCTGCGGGCTGGCGGTGTTCTCCAACGGCACGCCGCCGATGCTTGACGCAGTGTTGGATCGCAGCGGGCTGCGGCCCTACTTTGGGATGGTCATCAGCGTGGACGAGGTACGCACCTATAAGCCATCGCCGCGCGTCTACCGGCACGCAGCGCGGCGGCTTGGCCTACCGCCAGACGCCGTGTACCTGGTCTCCTCGAACCCCTTTGACGTGGTGGGTGCCCAGGCAGCCGGCCTGCGTGCGGCCTGGATCAACCGCTCGCGTGCCGTGTTCGATACACTGGCACCGCCGCCCGACGTGGTGGTGACGGCGCTCACCGAGCTGCCTGGGAGGCTGGCCGAGACGACGCACAACCCCATCGACGAGGTGAGTTCACCGCAGAGACGCAGAGAGGGGCGCAGAGAGCGCAGAGAGAAGCGGGAACCGAAATGAACGTCCTCGTGATCATGACCGATACGCTGCGGCCGGACTACGTCGCCGGCTACCGCCGCCCGTCCGACGCGGCCGGACTGCCGGGCCAGTTGCAGTCGCGGGCCGGCATCGGCGCGCGCACGCCGGCGCTCGACCGTTTTGCCGCCGAGTCGACGGTGTTCGAGCGGGCCTACGCCGCCTCGTTCCCGACCGTCCCGAACCGCAACGACCTGCACACCGGACGGTTTACGTTCCCGCATCGCGGCTGGTCGGCGCTGCCGGCCAACGTGCCGTGCCTGGCGGAGGCCGTCTCCCGCGCCGGCTACGCGACGCAGTTCTACTGCGACACGCCGAACCAGGTGCCGATGGGGCTGCACCGCGGCTTTGCGGGCTGGGAATGGCACCGCGGCCAGGAGGGGGATCGATTCGTCACCGATCCACGGATCGAGGTCGACCTGGGGTGTCCGCCCGAAAAGCTGCGCGGCAACGGCAACGCCTACCGGCAGTACCTCAAGAACCGCGCATCTTGGCAGAGCGAGGAGGATCATTTCGCACCGCGCACCATCCGTAGCGGGATGGCGTGGCTGCAGCAGCACTACGAGGCCGAGCGCGGGAAGGGTCCGGGCAGTGGGCAGGGCGGGAAGGGTTCGGGCAGTGGGTGGGGAGACCACCAACCCTTCTTCCTGTGGCTGGACACGTTCGACCCCCACGAGCCGTGGGACGCGCCGCCGTACTACGCCGACTGGTACGACCCCGGCTACACCGGCGAGGTGCTGGCGCACGCCAACTACGGGCGCAGCGACTACATGACGCCGGCCGAGCTTCAGCACGTCAAGGCCATCTACGCCGCCGAGGTAAGCATGGTGGACAAGTGGATCGGGCGGCTGCTCCAGCAGGTCGACGACCTGGGCTTCCGCGAGAACACGGCGGTAATCCACCTCTCCGACCACGGCCACTACTTCGGCGACCACGGCCTGCAGGGCAAGCCGTTCCGCGAGCTCCTGTGGCTCTACGAGGGCTTGATCCAGTCGGCGCTGGCCGTCCGGCTGCCCGAGGGGAGAGGCGGAGGGCGCCGGGTAACGTCGCCAGCGCTGCCGCCCGACGTGACGGCGACGATCGTCGCGCTGACCGGCGCCGATCTGCCCGGCTTGCAGGGGCGTTCGCTGGTGCCGGCGATCGACGGCGGCGAGCCGGTGCGCGAGATAGCGTTTACCAGCCGCTATCCCATCCTGGCGGGGGAAGTGACGCCCTGCGCGATCACGACCGAGGAGTGGAGCTACCAATATTGGCCGGGTGCGCCGGAGAAGGAGCGGCTGTACCGGCTGTCCGGCGACCCCGGGCAGCAGCGCGATCTGCGCGCCGAGGAACCCGAAATCGCGCGCGAGCTCCGCGCCGCCTACCTCGGCTGGATGGCCGAGCAGAACGCCGAGCTGGCCGGCTGGCTGCAGACGGTCGAGCGCGAGCCGGCCTTTCGCCCGACAGCGCCGACCCTCTTCCGCGGCATGCTCTGAGGTGATGGCGCAGGCAACAGGTCCCAGGGCCCATCCCGCACTGATGGTCTGCTGCGTCGCCGGTGTGGGCGGAATTGTCCATGTAGTGGCCACAAATGATTGCGCAATCGTTTGCAGTGTGCCCACCGCACCATGGAAAATAGCCAGACCACGAGGTATTGGATAGGATGACCAACACGAGCAACACGATGCGCACACCCAGCGCAACACGCGGCGCAGACGCGGCCGGCACGCCAGACGGCCCCGCGGACGATGCCAGCCTGATCCGCCGGCTGGGCGCCGTCTCGACGCCAACGGCGGCGGACATCCTGGACCTGCTGGGATTGCCCAACCAGGTGCTGGCGGCGGCGATCGCGCCGGTGTGGCCGGGCGCCCGGCTGGCCGGTCCGGCCGTCACGGCGCGCGGACGGACGGTGGCCGGCGGCGCGGGGGCCGCCTTCCCGCTCTCGTATGACCTCTTCCGCGCCCTGTACCCCGGCTGTGTCCTGGTCATGGACACGCAGGGGCACGCGGCGTCCGGCCCCTGGGGCGAAAACGTGGCGCTGGGGGCGCGCAACGCCGGCTGCGCTGGCGTGGTGATCAACGGGGGGACGCGGGACCGCACGGCGCTCAAGGCGATCCGCTTTCCCACCTTCGCGCGCTACGTCACACCCCTGCGAGCCCACGGCCGCTACGCCGTCGAGGCGGTCGAGGTTCCGCTCGATCTGCCGGCCCAGACCGGCGGCACGGTGCGCCTGCGGCCGGGTGACTTCGTGCTGGGCGATGGCGATGGTGTAATGGTCATCCCGGCCGGCCGGATCGAGGTAGTGGTGCGGGCAGGGGAGCACTGCGAGCACGTCGAAACCCAGATCCGGGCCGCGCTGCTGGCCGGCGAGAACCGCGAAACGATCGACCGCCGGCATGACAAGTGGGCTGTCCTGCGCGAGCAGGGCTTCTTGCCCAGCCGCTAGACCCGCTCCACGACGAGCACGTGATCGATGCTGAACTCGGGTAGTGCGACCTCTTCACTCGAAGGCGGTTTCCCAGTGGCGCAGTCCAGCTCGACCTCGCGCTGCACCTCCGCTAGGAACCGGCCCGACTTGGGGTCGTAGTGCCGCACGGTGTAGCGGCCCGCCGGCAGCATCAGCGCGACGGTTTCGTCCACGCACGGCCGCGCGTGGTCGGCGAAGTGGTGGAAGTACAGGACGTACTGATCGTTCGAGCCGAGACAGTAGGCGCGCAGCCGCTCGCGGTCAAACGCCGCCGGCACTTCCGGCCGCGGCACCATCCGCACCAGGTCGAGCCCATCCACAATCCGCCGCAGATGCCGGTGGTCGGCCATCACCTCGGGATCGACGTGGATCTCGTACTTGGGATGGTCCATCGAAGTGGCGCTGCCGCCGGCCATGAAGCTGGCCCACATGCCGATCCGCTGGTAGTGGCGACCGCGCAGCATCAGCTCGTCGTTCTGGACGAACTTGCCGTGCCGCTGGACGAGTTCCAGCGTCCGCTGGTAGAACGCGACGTCCACGCCCTGGGCATTGCCCGCCGGGTACCACGGCTGCCCGGTCTTGGCCAGGCGGCGGGTGAAGGTCCGGGCGGCCCCGCGCCGGTCGGCGGCCGGGGGCGGTGGGCGCAGCGGCGGCACGTCGGCGTCCGTCTGGTGCAGCGCGTGGAAGGAGATCACGTCGCCCTGTTCGTCCGCCACCACCAGGCGTCCGTATGGGTCGCGCTCCCGGAAGAAGCGCACCATCCGCTCGCTGAAGCCGCGGTACGTCTCGCGGTTGAAGTTCGAAATCTCGTTGCCCACCTCCCAGTGCACGTTGGGAAAGGCGGCCCAGCGGTTGATGATGTACGTGTAGTACGC
>JACQGX010000362.1 GCA_016199265.1 Chloroflexota bacterium
GTGGAGCAGCATCAGTGCCATGAAGGCGTAGACATCGGGTTCGTCAGGCATCAGCGACACGAGCATGCGGCCCAACTGGATGGCCTCGGAGCACAGCTCCTGACGGATCAGACTCTCACCGGCGGTGGCCGCGTAGCCTTCGTTGAAGATGAGAGAGATCACGGCCAAGACTGACTCGAGCCGATCTGGCAAGAGATGATCGGGGGGAACTTCGTACGGGATGTGGGCGTCTCGAATCTTGCGCTTGGCGCGAACCAGCTAGTTGACACGGCGCGCACAGGACCGGCGGCTACGGCTCCAGGGCGATGGCCTCCAGCAGGCCCAGGGAGGGGACGGTCAGCCGCACCCAGCCATCCGACTCCGCCTGCAGCGGCAGCTCCTGGCCGCGCACCAGCGCCCGGGCCCGCCGGACGGCGCCACCGGTCGGTGCCTGCACTCGCAGCGCCAGGTCCCGGATCTCCAGTGGGTCGTGGAAGGCGCGGTCCTGGTGGCCGCTGAAGTTCACCAGGTGCACCAGCCGCCGGCTTGTCGCCGGCTGGTCGTGCACCGTCACCTCCACGCACGGCGGCGTCGCCGGGTCCATCACCACCGGGCTGGGCGCGCCGCCCGCCACCCAGGTCACGGCCACGCGGAGTAGCTCCCGGTACTCGGGCATGCCGACATCGTGGAAGAGGCGGTCCACCGGCCAGGGGAAGTAGGCCGTCCGCCCCTGCCCGTACTGATACCACAGCACCCCGGGGTGGGTCGTCGGCGTCTCCCCGTAGCACTTCTCCGGCGGCCCGTACCGGAACGGCGGGATGAGCGTCAGCGACGTCCGCGCCTGCGGCTTCGCTGCCACGTAGAGGTAGCTCTGGTCGAGGGCGATCAGCTCGGTACCGTCCGGTGCCCCGGGGGCGCCGAACCCGGCGCCGAACTCGGCCACCACCTCCGGCGTCACCTGGAGGTAGGCGCCGCGCATGGCGTCGGACCGGGTGAGCACGGCCGTTGCGCCGAGTGACTGCAGCCCGAACGCCCCCGCCTGGGCGGCGCGGCCGCTGTCGGTCGCCACGGGGCGGGGGGCGCCGTCTCCGTCGTAGCGGCTCGTCTCGTGGGTGGCCACCAGCCCGCCGCCGGCCTGCACGAACGCGTCCAGCGCTGCCACCTGCCGGTCGTCCAGGCCGGCCGCGTTGGGCAGGACGATCGCCCGGTACTGCCCCAGCGCCCCCTGCTCCGCCTTTTCGCCGAGCAGGCCGCCGTCGAGCACGTCGAAGGGAAGGTGGGCCTCCACCAGCGCCCGGTAGGCGCCTCTGTAGGGTGCCCCGCCCTCGGCGCCCCGGGTGACGACGCCGTGCTGAGGGCGCACGAGCAGGACACGGGCGGCCGAGGCCAGGCCTCGGTAGTGGTCGGCGTGCGCGGCCTGGTACTGGAAGAGGCGGCGGACGAGGGGGAAACCCTTGCGGTCGCGCTGCTTGGTGGTCCCCAGGACGTAGTGGTGCATGGTGCCGGCCGAGGCCAGCGTCTGGGCATGGTGCAGGCCCACCAGCCCCGGCTGCTCGGCGGCGAACCGGTAAGGGATGTCTAGGAAGTAGACGGTGAGGATGTCGACCGGCGCGTCGGGGCGGGCGGTGCGGGACGCGCGCGCCGTTTCGCCCGCGCCGAAGCGCCACAGCGGCAGCGGCCGGCCGACGGCGTTGTTCACCTCGTGGGTAGGCACGTCCGAGTGGCGGCCGGCGCGAAAGTAGGCTGTCTCCGGCGAGTGCTCCTGCAGGAACGTATGGATGCGGCAAGTCAGGTTTTCGCTCACGCGGTTGCGGAACCGCAACCAGGCGCGGTAGGCGGGGTCGGCGGGGTTCTCCTCCTTCGGCAGCGCCAGGCTGTACCACTCGTCGAAGCGGTGCTGGCAGTTGACGCACTGGCAGATGCCCCAGTAGTTGCGGGAGTAGTCCGCCAGCGGGAAGGAGAAGGCGTTGAAGAAGACGCCGTCCGGCTGGTAGCGCGCCAGGATCTCCGCCAGGATCTGGAACGTCTTTTCCTGGTAGTAGGGCCCGTTCATGCAGGTGGAGTAGAGGCCGTTGTAGATCTGGGACTGGCCCTGGGGGCTGACGTAGAACCAGTCGCGGTGTGCCTCCCAGACGTGGGGGTGGGCCTTGGACATGTCCAGGCGGGAGAGCAGACGCACGCCGTGGGCCCGGCTCCAGGCCCGGGCATCGCCAATCAGGTCACCCGAGGGTCGCTCCTGTAGGTAGGGGGTGGAGTACTGGTACTCCAGTTGGGTGGGGTAGAACGAGACGATGCCGGCGGTGTTGAGCAGCCAGGCGTTCGCCCCGAAGTCGAGGATATCCTGCCCGACGGCCTGAACGTCCATGGCGGCGTCGGGCTCGCGGATGTTGGTCTGGACGACCCGGAAGGGCTCCTGCCACCAATGCGTGGCGCTTCCGCCTCCGGCGGACGAGGCCACCTGCTCTCTGGGTTCCATCGCGTATCGGTCTCCTCCTCGAAGGGTGTAGCGCTGGGTCGCGCGGCCGGCGGGCGGCGCGAGTGCTCTGTGGTGTCTGTGCTCGCGTGTTGCCGCCTATACGACCGGGAACTCTACCAACTCGTAGAGGCCCAGATCGGGAAGGACGAACTGCGCCCCGGCGGCGGACGGCGTGACGGGCAGTGCGCGGCCGAGGTGCAACGCCCGCGCCTGCGTCGCGTCCGCGACCCGCGGGTCGCGAACCTGGACGGCGACGTTCGAGAGCGGCAGCGGCTCGTCGATGGAGTGGCCGCGGTAGCCCGAGTGGTTCACCAGGTGGACCTGCAGGTGGGCGCCGCCGCCGGCAGGCCTCGCCATGAGCATCACCTCCACGCACGGGGGCGCGTCGGTGACGACCTGCCGCCAGCGAGGTGCGGCTTCGCCGCCGGAGCTATCGGCAGCCGCGGCAACACGCTCGACCGCGCCGGCGAGGAGCGAGCGGTACTCCGGCAGGCGCATCTCGGCGAACAGGGCGTCCACCGGCCAGGGGAAGTACGCGGTCCGGCCGCGCCCGTACGTGTACCAGAGCAGCCCCGGGTGCGACGTCTCCTGGACGGGGTCCCAGTAGCACTTCTCGGGCGGTCCGTGAGGCGAGGTGCCGATGAACGTGAACGACGGCACGGCGCCGAGCCGCGGCTCGACGTGCAGGAAGCCGCGGGCCACGCCGACCAGGTTGGTGTCGGGGAGGTCCGGCAGGTCCTCACGCCTAGTGACCCGCAGGTAGGCGGAGTGGACGTCCTCGCGCCGCTCGCGCCGCCGGAGCACTCTCGCCGCACCCAGGCTCTGCAGGCCGAAGGTCCAGCCCGCCTCGGACTGCCGGGGCTCGCCGCCGGCCGCGTAGAGGGAGGTGTCGAACGTGGCGACGAGCCCTCCCCCGTCCCGGACGTAGCGATCGAGCACGGCGGCCTGCGCGTCGTCCAGCGCCGCGACGTTGGGGAGCACCAGGGCGCGGAACTGCCCCAGGCTCCCGTCCTGCTGCCGGGCCGGCAGCTCGTCGGCGCGCACGATCACGAAGGGGACGTGCGCCTCCACCAGCGCCGCGTAGGCCCCGCGGCGCGCCTGGTCGCCGGTCGCGCCGGCCGCGCGGCTGAGGCCGGTGAGCGGCGCCCCGACTACCAGTGCCACTTGCGCCGCCGCGCGGAGGCTGGCAAACGACGATTCGTGCTCGCGGTGGAACCGAAGCCAGCGGCGCACCGTGGCGTAGTGCTTGCGGTCTGGCTGCTCGATCGAGCCCGTCACGTACGGCCAGGGGTTGACGCCGTGGGCGAACTGCTCGGCCATCTGGAGGGCGACGTAGCCGGGACGCTCCGCCCCGAGACGATAGGCGGTGTCGTAGAAGATGTGCGTGCACTGGGCGCGCGGCTTCTCTGCCTGGGAGGTCAGGGCCTCCTTGGCCTGCTCGCCCGACCGGAACGGCCAGACGAGCGGCTGGCTGGTCAGGGCGCTCCCGGTCTCGAGCATGACGACGTCGCCGTGCTGGCGGGCGAAGTAGGCGGCGTCGGGGCGCCGGCTCTGGATGAAGGTGTGGATGCGCTGTCCCAGGTCCGAGCGGGTCATCGCCTCGAACCGGCGCCAGGCCCGGTAGGCCGGGTCGCCGGCCTGCTCCTCGCGCGGCAGCGCCATCCCGCCGGAGAACTCGCGGAACCGGCGCCGGCAGTTGAGGCATTGGCAGATGCCGTAGTACTCCCGGGCGTACGTGCTCATCGGGAACGTGAACATGTTGAAGAAGAAGCCATCGACGGGATAGCGGGCGAGGATCTCGTCCAGGATCTCCCAGGTCTTCTCCTGGTAGTACGGACCGCTGGGGCAAGTGCTGTAGAGGCCGGCGTAGATCTGTGGCCCGCCCTGCGGACCGACGTAGAACCAGTCGGCGTGGGCCTCGAACACGTGGGGGTAGCACTTGGACAGATCGAGGCGGGACAGGATCCTCACGCCGCGCGCGTGGGCGGCGGCCACGGCATCGCCGATCAGGTCGCCACTCGGCCGCTCGGCCAGCCAGGCGCTGCGGTGCTGATACGGCAGGTCGGTGGGGTAGAACGAGACGATGCCGCCGGTATTCACCTCCCAGACGTTGGCGCCGAAGTCGAGGATCATATCCAGGTGTCGCTCGACGTCCAGGCCCGCGTCGATCTCCCGGAGATTGGTCTGGACGATGCGGAAGGGCTGGTGCCACCAGCGCCGGGCACGCCCGGCGGCTCCCGGTGGGGTGCCCGTGGTGGGCTCGTTCTGCTGCATCTCGATCCCTCCTTGCGGTCCACGTCTGGTGCCCGGTCCACGTCTGCTGGCGGGGCTGCTGCGGGAGAGGAAGAGGGTGTCCGGCGCCTGTTGCGAGAGTGTTGGGGGAGGTGTGCGCCGGGAACTGCTCGAGCGAGGCGCTAGGTCTTCAGGAGCAGCGTTGCCCGGCGCTCGGCGTCGGCCAAGGCATCCTTGGGGGTCTTCTTCCCCCCATATGCGCCGAAAATCTCTTCGCCCACGGCCTGGGCGCCTTCCACGTAGCCGGGGAAGAAGGGCTGGTACGTGTTCTCCTTCACCCGGATTTGGTCCATGTTGACCTTCCACTCCGGGTTGCTGGCATACGGCTCCTTCTCGAAGTTGGCCTTCTTCACCGGCCCAAGGCTGATCGTCTGGGTGAAAGCGTGGCTGTTGTCGTCGCGCCCCGCGAACTGCAGGAATCGCCAACCGGCCGCCTTGGCGGCGTTGTGCTTCATCAGATAGATGTTCTGGCCGCGCACGACGACGCTGTGGCTCTTGTTGCGGGGCACGAGGGCCAGCCCGTACTCGAGTTCGGGCATGTTCTTGGGGTAGTTGTTGTAGTTACCGTCGCCGACGGCGTTCCACATCCCGAGCTTGCGCACGCCTTCGGGCACCTGGACGTCCGGCGGCCGGCAGGCTCGGTCCTTCCAGATCAAGTCGACCACGAACTGGAGCGCCTCGATGCCAGCAGGGCTGTTGAAGGTGTACTTGGTGCGCTCGGGGTTGACGTAGCTGCCGCCGCTCTGTTGGAGGTACTGCATCCACGCCGAGGTGCCGTCCTCGCCGGGGCCGTAGTAGATGATCTGGGTGCCCCACTGGTTCTTGCTGGGTACGGTGAGCTTGCGGGCGAGGTCGGCGTACTCCTTCCAGGTTTTGGGCGCCGGCACCTTCCCGCTCCGGTCGAGCAAGCCGGCTTCGCGGAACAGGCCCACGTTGTGGTACAGCGGCCGTACGAAGATATAGAGGGGCTGGGCCACCGGTTGCCCCTGCCAGAGCACGTTCCCCCACACCGCGGGGTAGTACTGATCGGCCGTGACCTCCTTCTGGCCTTTCATCCAGGTAGTGAGGGGCTCCAGGATGCCGGCATAGCCCAGGTCGCCGGCGAAGTACTCCTTGCCGCGGGCGATCGTGGGCGGCGTGCCGCCGGCGTTGGTGACGATGATCTTCTCGTAGAGGCCGTCCCAGCCCCCGCCCACCGTGGTGAGCGAGACGTCGACCTTCGGGTACTCACGCCGGAAGGCGGGGATCCACTGCTGTTCGATGAAGGGGACGGTCCGCTGGTCGGTGGGCCAGAGGATCTCCATACTCCCGGCGACGTCGCTGGGCGCCTGGGCGGCGGGCGGCGCCGTGGCCTCGCCGCAGGCGGCAAGCGCGGCGGCGCCAACTGCCGCCCCGCCGCGCATGATAAAGCCGCGGCGACCCCATCCCTTGCTGCGGGTATCCAAGCGGGTCTGCATGGGTTTCCTCCTGGACATGGTTGATGGAGCCGTACAGCCCACCGCACAACCCCGCTGGGTGGTCGCGACTCGTCGCGCATTGTAGCTGCCGGGTCATGCGGGCGTCAAGCGCCCGTATTCAGGGATTCAGGGGGCAGGGCCATTTCATCAGCGCAGCAGATTCGCGGCCTATCCCAGGTGGCGCTGCCGGTATCAGGGTTTTCCCTGATGCCCCACTCGGTAGCCGGCTTTATTGTGGACGGCATGACTCGACTTAGTCAATAATGGGTGCTGGCGCAGCGCCCATCGCGCCGGAGACCAGTACCGTCGAGACCCCTGGGGGACCAGAGTAACGAGGGAAAGGGAAACGCAGTGAAACGAGGTGGTTGGGTTTGGTGGCTGATAGCGGCGGCTATCAGCCTAGCGCTTCTGCCGGCAGCGGCCGGCGCGCAGTTGGCGTCGACGTATGAGCTGTGGGTTGTCGATCAGGCCAATGCCGACGCCGGCGGCAGCAAGTTGCATATCTTTCAGGGTCGCCAGTTAGAAGGCAGCACGCCGAGTGGAACACCTGAGGTGGTCGATCTGCAGGCGGCCGCCATGGGTGTTGGCGACGGGCCGGGCGTGCGGCCGCACCTGCTGCTGTTCAACGTCCGCCAGACGCATGGCATTCTGGCGGCGGTGGCCAGCGGCCACGTGCTCTTCATTCGGGCGTCGGACCGGCGCGTCGCCGGCAGCGTCGACGTCGGCGAGCAGGCCCATGGCGCGGTCCCGTCGCCCGACGACTCGATCGCGCTGGTGGCGAACCAGAACGGGAAGAAAGTGGCACGTATCCGTACCGACTACGCGCGTGACATCTACGTGCACGAAGCGGCGGCCGATCTCGACCTCGGCGCACTCGAAGATGCCGAGCACCCGGATAACGCGCCGATCTGCCCGGTCATGTTCGTCGACGGCGGGCGCAAGGCGTACGTCACCGTACGCGGCGGCGGCCTCTATGTCGTCGACACGGCGGCGACGCCGATGCGCGTGCTCAAGGACTTCGGCAAGAGCCAGGTCGCGCCGGCAGGCTGCGGCGGCGTCGTGACGGGCAACAAGGTGTACATCAACTCGGGCACGCCGTCGTCGTCCGATCTGTATGTCTTTGACGGCCGCAACGATACGCTGCTCAAGCACATTCCGGTGACGGCGCACGGCACCGATGCGCACGGTCTGGTGCTCACCGGCGGCGGCCGCTTCTTGTGGATGACCAATCGCGGCGACGGCGACAACGTCGTCGTGGTCGACACGTCGCGCGACGAGATCGTCGGCCGTATCGAGGGCGTCGGCGCGGCGCCCGACCTGATGGACATTGCTCCCGGGCCGCTGAGCCGCACGGCGATCGGTCGCTGTGAGCCCGCCAGCACGGTGATGTGCCTCGCGCCGGGTGGCTCGCGTGTCTTCATGACGCTGCGTCCGTCGAACAATCTCACCGGAGGCCCATCGGCCTCCGGCGAGCGCGCCGGTGTCTCGGTGATCCAGGTGGCCGACGGCGGGCGGAGCGGCCGGCCGCTCTTCTTCCTTCCCGTCGGCGGCAGCGCCACCGATACGCACGCGCTCGCGGTGCGCCTCACTTCGCCCCAGGTGGCCGCGCTACCGCGCACGGGTGCCGGTCCCGCGCTGCGTGCCGCGTCGCCGGCCGGTGTGCTGGGTGCGGTGGCTGCGGTCGTCGCGCTCGCCGGCGTCGTGGGTGCCGCGCGGCGAATGGCCGGACGATCGAGGCGGCCGGCTTGACGCACAGCAGAGCCAGCTAAAGCAAGTGCAAAGTGCAAAGTGCAAAGTGCAAAGTGAGGCGGCCTGCGGGTTTCACCTTGGCTGTGGTGTAGGAGTCAAGCGATGGGCGCGCGCACATACTTGGTACGCATAGGCAGCGTACGCATCGGCGCGGGGTCGCTCGAAAGGCCCTGCCGCCTGCTGCGCCTCGTGGTCGCAGGCGGGCTGGTCGTCGCCGGCCTGGCGCTGGCGGCGACGGCCGGCGGGCAGGAGGCGGCGCCTGCGGGAGCGCAAGCGCGCGACCCGGCTAGCACGCCGGCGACGATCATGGCGGGCGGCGAGCGCTACAGTACTTCCTGTGCCGCCTGCCACGGCGACGAGGCGCAGGGCTACTCAGGACCGAAGCTGGCCGGCACACGGCTTCCGCTCGAGCGCGTGCTCACGCTGGTACGCCAACCCGAGGGGATGATGGCCTCGTTCCGCCCCGCGATCCTTCCCGACAGCGACGTGGCGGCCATCTATGCCTTCCTCCAGAGCCTCGACGCCCCAGCGCCGGCGGGCACAGCGCCGGCAGCACCGGAGGCGGCACCGGAGGCGGCACCGGAGCCCGAGCCAGGCGCAGCGACTGATGCTCTCGCCGGCGCCGGCGAGGCGGACCTGGCCGGCGAGGCGGACCTGGCCGGCGAGGCGGACCTGGCCGGCGAGGCGGACCTGGCGGACGTGGCCGATGAGGCCGCCGCGGAGGGTGCACGCAATAGTTCCGGATTGTTCTCCGCTCGCCCTGAGCCGGTCGAAGGGCGCCCTTCGACCGGCTCAGGGCGAGCGGTCTATGGCCCGGAA
>JACQGX010000365.1 GCA_016199265.1 Chloroflexota bacterium
GACGAATACCGATCGATGCTCCCCATCCCCAGCTCGATCTGCACTCCCAGCCTGCCGGCATGCTCCTTCAGGTCCGCGAGGTATCCTGGATCGTGCGACGCCAGGTCCTCCCGCGTCGAGAACTGCACCACATCCAGCTCCAGCGCCGCGGCGTACTCCAGCACCTTGAACGCCGTCCACCCCTGAAACCGCACGCTAAACGTATCGACTCCCAATCGCATCGTCGCCACCTTCGCTACTTATCTGCGTTCATCTACCTGCATCTCATGTTCGGTCGCGTCATCGGGTCACCCCGCTCGTCGTACTCGCCGCCGTTGCCGCCGCCGGACGGCGCTCGGCCTCATCCGGCACAAAGTCCTTGCGCGTGAACAGCGCGCGCACGTCATACCCCCGCTCGCGCAGCATGTCGGCGCCGCCTTCCTCTCGGTCGATAATCACCACCACACACGCCACCTTCCCCTGCGTTTCGCCCTCGACTGCCTCGATCGCCTGCAGCACCGAGCCGCCCTTGGTGATTACGTCGTCGACGACCATCACCTTCGCCCTCGGCTCCTGCGGGAACGCGCCGTCGATCCGCTTCTGTAGCCCATGCCCCTTTGCCTCCTTGCGTACGAAGAACATGGGGATCTCGTGCGGCGTATCGGCGCTCGACATTGCCACCGCCGCGGAAATCGGATCGGCGCCCACCGCCATCCCACCGACACCCTTCACGTCCTCCAGATCGGCTACCGCGTCGAGCATCAGCGCCCCGATCAGCTTCATCCCCCGCGGCAGCGTCGTCACGACCCGGCAGTCGATGTACAGATCGCTCACCGCGCCCGACGACAGCGTGTACGTTCCGCGACGCACCGCCAGCTTCGCCAGCAACTGCCGCAGCTCCTCCCGCATGCCCGCTCGCTCGGTCTCCTGCAACAACGTTCCCTCCTACTGCCTACTGCATAGTGACTCTATCCAAGCGCCAGCATCGCCGCCAGCGATTCCGCGATCGCCGCCGCCACCGCCTCCAGATAGGCGCGTCCATCCTCTATTGAATAGCCACCCGGTGTCGGGATGTGCTGCGGCAGATCGGTATAGAAGAACCCCGCGCCCCCGGACCTTACTGGGTCGATCAGCGCTGCCGGCGGCGGCGCCACGCGCACCGGCCCTCGCTCGATCGCCGCCCGATCCACGAGCTCGGACGGCAAGGCCAAGAACTCCAACGCGGCCATCATGCGCGACGTCTCGCCGTATCCCGGCTCTTCGCGATCTCTCGCCAACGCCGGCTCGGCAAGCCCATGCTCGCGCGGCGTCGTGCCCCGGCCCGGCACCGCGTGGTGCACCGCCACCGGCGTCCCCAATCGCTCGAACGCGTGCCGCGCCGCCGCCGTCGCGGTGAATACGTCCGGCCCGTGCGCGCACACCAGCGCCAGGCGCCGGAACCCCTGCGCCACGGCGCCCTCCAGGATCGCCAGCAGAACCTGCTGCACGAGGTCCGGCGGCAGCCGCATCGTGCCCGGCAGCTTCGCCGTCGCCCCCGGCCAGCTATACGCGAACGGCGGCAGCACCAGCGCGTCGGCCTCCCGCGCCGCCAACTCCGCCGTCGCCAGTGCGATGAGATAGTCGCACCCCAATGGCAGGTGCAGGCCATGCGCCTCCGTTGGCCCCAGCGGCAGTATCGCCGCGTCACTCCGCTTGAGATATTCCTCAACTACCGGCGCCGTCAGATAATCCAGCCGCCGCGTTGGCATTCGATGGGTGTCACTCACGCTCCGCATGATACGCTCCATGCGCCTGAAACGGCTCGTCCACGAGGGACAGCGAGGTCCGTCTCCCTTTGGGAGAGAGTCAGGGTGAGGGCTCCTTACTCTCTGTGTCTCTGTGTCTCCGTGGTGAGAAGCTTCGACTGCAAAAGGAGGTCATCATGCCCAAACGAATCAACCGCGCCATTGAGCTGCTCGAACAGGGACAACCCATCTACTACACCGGCGCCGCCGAGCACAGCTACGAAGGCGGCCGCAACGCCGCCCACACCTGGGCCGACTACATCTCCTATGAGATGGAACACGGCATCTGGGACCTCGGTGCCCTCGACGCCTTCATGAGGGGATTGGTCGACGGCGGTCCCACAAGGAGCGGCCACCGCACTCCCGCCGTCATCGTCACGCTGCCCACCGACGGCACGAGCGAGGAAGTCATGCGCGCCAACGCCTGGATGGTGAAGCAGGTCCTCGCCCGCGGCGTCCACGGCATTTTGCTCTGCCACGCCGAAACCCCCGGTGCCGTCCGCGCTTTCGTCGAGTCAGCCCGCTACCCCTTCGCCAAGCCGGCCGAGGGATTGGGCGACGGCCGCCGCGGCTCGGGCGGCCAGGGCTCCGCCGCCCGCATTTGGGGAGTCTCGGCCGCCGAATATCTCCAAAAGGCCGACGTGTGGCCCCTCAACCCCGAAGGCGAGATTCTCCTCGGCCTCAAGATCGAAAACAAGCGCGCCCTCGCCAACGTCGAAGCGAGCACCAGCGTGCCCGGCATCGGTTTCGCCGAATGGGGCCCCGGCGATATGGGCATGTCGCTCGGCTTCACGGACCGCCACGACCCGCCCTATCCGCCCGAAATGCAGCAGGCTCGCGCCCGCGTCCTCGCTGCCTGCAAAGCCGCCGGCATCGCCTTCCTCAACCAGGTCAGGCCGCACACCGTCGTCGACATGATCGCTGAGGGCGTCCTCATCGGCGCCGGCGGCCAAGAAGCCGCCGAAATCGGCCGCAAGCACACCGGCCGCACGATGCCCTGGTAGACCACCTGAGCGTGCCGGCGGACGTCTGCCGGCACGTTCAGCTTCGTGAGCCGCCATGCCCAGAATCAGCCTAACACCCGCGGAAGAGGGGGGTAGGACCACGCGCAGAAAGGCTCCCGGTCTGGTTTCCCGAGGGAGCATCGTACGAACCGCGCCGCTAGGCACTCGCCCCCTCCACCTGGCATCATCCGGTGACAATGGCCGATACGGCCTGACTCTGGAAGGTGGAGAGAAGAGTGATCGAATTGGCGGTTCATGCCGGAGAACTGGAGCGGGTGGCGCCGCTCGTCACGGCCCGCGTGCCGGCCGCCGCCCTGGCCGGCGTATCGGGCGCCCTGGGCGCCGGCCCCATCGGCGAACAGGCCGAAGGTGGCGCGTGCCTCTTGCGCGATGCGGCCGGCAGCGGCGCATCGGTGGTCGCCCAGTACGATCCGTTCCGGGAAGAGCTTACCTTCGTCGTCCCCGGCGCGCTGCCGGCCGGCAGCACCCAGCGGTTCGTGCTCGAAGAAGGCGCCGGCCACGTCGAAGCTGCCCGGGCGGCGCCACATCCCGTCCGCGTGATTCAGAAGCTTGATCGCCTCGTGTTCCGCGTCGGCGACGAAGCCTTCGCCACCTACAACGTGCACGGCGGCCGCCGGCCGTACTTCTGGCCCGTCCTCGGCCCGGCCGGCGCGAGCGTCATCCGCGGCCAGGGGACGAGCGACCACCCCCACCACACCGGCATGGGCCTCAATTATGGCGGACACAGCGAAGGCGGCTCGGCCAATATCTGGTCGGATTGGGACGAGCCGCCGTATGGACCCGGGGGCCGGATGCTCCACCGCGGTTTCCGCCGTCTCGCCGCCGGGCCCGTGTTCGGCGAAGTCGTCCAGGACCTCACCTACGTCAACGCCTACGGAGACCCCATCGTCGACGAGGTGCGCACCATCCGCTGCTGGTGGACCTCCCCCAGCGCCCGCTATCTCGACTTCCGTTTCGACGTCATCAGCGCCCGCGATCGTGGCCCGCAGCCATTTCTCTTCATGATGCGCCTGCCCGACTTCTTCGACATCCCTTCAAGCGGCCGCGTCACCAACTCCGCCGGCCACCCGGTCCCACCCGCTGATCCCAAAGACCGCTACTACCGCGCTGTGTGGATCGACGCCTCCGGCCCGACCGGCGATCCGCCGCCGCCACCGCCGGCCGCACCGCCCGAAACGCTTGTCGATCTTCCCGGCGCGCGCCGCCCCAAGAAGGGCCCGGGCCAGGGTCCCTGGAACGGCATCGCCGTTTTCGACCACCCAGGAAACGACGGCTACCCCGGCGTCGTCGGCAAATACGCCGGCGGCCGCGGCACCGTCCAGATCACCCAGGCGCACTACCCGCCGGCCGGCGCGCCCAACGGCCCGTTCTCGTTCCGCCAGCGCGTCTATATCCACGACGGCGACGCCGAATCCGCCGCCGTCCCTACCCACTGCGCCGACTACACCCACCCCTGCCGGGTAGACATAGTAGTCATATAGGAGAGAGCAATGCCCAGGTTCTGCTTAGGCTGCAATACCGTCCTCTTCGGCATGACCGACGTAGAAACCGCCCTCCAGCACCTCGCCTGGGCCGGCTACGACGGCGCCGAGCTGTCCGCCGTCGCGGCCATGGCCGATCACGTTCAAGTGGGCCAGGGTAAAGACTACGCCCAGCGCCTGCGCGGCGTCGCCGCCGACCTCGGCCTCGACCTCTATGCCATCGAAGTCACGCCGAACAACCCCGATCGCGTCGAGGCCGTCGTCCAAGCCGCCGCCGATCTCGAGATCCCCATCGTCGCCATCGGCTCCGGCGGCAAGACCGGCGACGAGGAGTCGTTCCGCCAGTCGGTCGCGCTTGGCCGGCAGTTGGCAGATATCGCCGGTCGCCACGGCACGAAGCTGGCGATGAAGCCGCACGTCGGCGCCGCCGTCTACAACACTGAGACCGCGCTGCGCGCCTGGCGCGAGATCGACTCGCCGCACCTCGGCCTCAACTTCGACCCCAGCCATCTCCACCGCGCCGGCGAGGACGTCGCCGAGGCGGCACGCCGAATGGGGGAGGCGGGGGCGATCGTCCACAGCCACTTCCGTGACTGCCCCAACCGTACGGAGCGAGGCCCAGGCACCCCCGAGTTTCAGGTACCGGGCCGTGGCGAGGTCGACATCCCGGCCGTCCTCCGCGCCCTGGCCGAGGCCGGTTACCAGGGCGTCCTCGACCTCGAAGTCATCGGCGCCAAGCAGTACCCGCTCTCCCGCGCCATGGGCATCGCCGCCGAAACCCGCGGCTACCTGAACCGGTGCCTCCAAGAGCTCGGCTGACGGCTTACCGGTGATCGAGGATCGACGCCGGTCGCCCGACGTCGGTCCTCGGTCAATACGGCGGCAGCCGCAGAAACCACCTCGCCCCAAGTGCGTTGCTGAGCACCGACACCCCGAGCAGCAGCCAGAACGCGCCGCACCAAGCCGGATGCAGCGGCCGCTGCACTCCTATCGCCAGGAGCACCAGCAGAAACGGCGTGAAGTCGAGCGAGAAGCGGTAGCCGAATTGGTACCAGCCGGTGTTGTAGTACAGCAGGTTCGGCAGCGCGACGGCGAGCACACTCAGCCACGCGGCGAGCGCCAGCGCGCGTTGCCCGTGTAGCGGTGGGCGCAAGGCAAAGAGCAGCACCGGCGAAACGGCCCAGATTCCGGTACCCCAGGGATCGAACTGCACTGGAAACGGGTTTCGCCGCTGCCTCGCCGGCGTGCCGAGATCGCGCAACAACCCAGCCGGTCCATCGAGCGAGCGCATCCACCCGACCAGTTTGGGGAAGTCGATAGCCGGTGGCGTAACCATGAGCGCCTCGACGTTCCGTCGCACGAAGTACAGGTTGAACTGCCCATAGCGCTGCAGGTCGGGTGCGAGCCTAGGCGAGACGCGCATCGAAAGGTAACCGAAGTTGAACGGCGCGCCGAACCGCGCCCAATTGGCGCCGAGCATCAGGGCCATGGCGAACGCCATCGGGGCAGCGAGCTTGAGGACGTGCCCGAACAGTTGCCCTACCGGTGGATTCCAGCGAACGGCAAGGATCAGCCAGAAGACCGCGGCCAAAGCCGCCGGCGGCCGCGCTAGGAACGCCGCCGCGAGGGCAAGCCCGGCGACCACTGGCCGTCCCCGTCCGGCGCACTCCAGGAGATACAACAAGAGGAACGTCACCGCCACGACGTGCGCCGTAAACCACACCCGTCCCATCAGCGACGCGTAGAAGTGCATCGTGCCGGCCCCCAGCACCAGCGCAACGCCAATCGCCTCGGCGCGACCGAGTTTCAGGCCTGGGCCGGCGAAGCCGGGGCGGCTCAACCGTCGCGCGAGTAGGTAGGTGAGCCCGACGTTGCTCGCGCCCAGCACTAGCGTGAACAGCGCGTCGTTGAACCGCGGCCCGGCGACGGCGACAATCGGCAGCATGAGGATGGCCGCCAGCGGCGGAAAGGCGACATAATAGCGCCCACCTAACGGCGTCACGTCCACCAGTCGCGCCGCTCGCACCGGATCGACCCACAAATGTCCGTTCAGCAGCGCATCTGCGAACAGCACATAATGTGGCGCGCTCGATTGCTCCCGCGCCAGCGGGGCGCCGGCGTCCCAGTACAGCACCGCCGCCGCCATCAGCAGCGCGGCAACAAGCGCATCGAAGAGTACCCCTCGGACGACGTGCCGAGTCGCCGAAGCGAATGCCACGGGCGATATACTATCCCCAGCCGGGGTGATGGCTCCAGTGGGGCTCTTGTGGCGCCTCGCGAGCGGAAGTGGCGGAACGGCAGACGCGCATGGCTTAGGACCATGTGCCCGCAAGGGCGTGGGGGTTCGAGTCCCCCCTTCCGCACCCGCAGCAATGACCCCCTCGGAGCTCCGAGGAGGTCATCTTGCTTCCAGCGGCGCTGTTGCCCGCTGCTACCGCTGCGTACGTCGATTCCTGCACCTGTCATAATTGGGGCCAGCCTGTGCTGAGAGGAACCGACAATGGCAACCGACGCACTCACGAAAGAGGAGTTGTCGCCCCACGAGAACCGCTTCACCCGCTGCTTCGGCATGCCCGCCGAACGCGTACAGAAGAAGGTCCTGAACTTCCTCAACGACGACGTCAAGGCGTTCATTGCCCGGTCGCCGTTCCTCGTCATGGCCACCTCCGACCCATCCGGACGGTGCAACGCTTCACCGCGCGGGGGCCGGCCCGGCTTCGTCAAGATCCTTGACGATCGGCACCTGCTGCTTCCGGACGTGAAAGGCAATCGCCTCTTCCAATCTTACCTCAACATGGACAAGAACCCGCACGTCGGACTGCTCTTCATGATTCCCGGCAGCGATCGCACGGTGCGTGTGAACGGCCGCGTCCGCATCCTGGACAAGGAGGATGTCCTGCGCCACGTCGAGGGCCTCTCCATCCATAATCCCGACGAAGACGCCGTCATGCTGCAGGGCCTGCTGATCGAGGTCGAAGAGGCCTACGGCCACTGCCCGCGCTCGTTCCGCTTTGCCGACCTCTGGAACGTCGAGACGATCGCGGGCAATCGCCAAAGTATCCGGTGACTCCTATCACGCATTCCAGAGCCGGCATCCGTCGCTCCGTCCGCAAACGACAGGGTCGATGTGTGGCCCGATGCCGCCTCCCCGTCCGGTCACTGGCCGTGGGAGCGCCGACGCGGTCCCGCTTACCTGGGTATGCAGTTATATCCCCAATACACGCGCAACGGCGACGCGCATGTGCGAGAATCGCTCGGGATGCACCTCCTGGATCTCGTCCGCCGGGCGGCGAAGCCTGGGCCGTGGGCTGAAGGCGACAATATCCCATGGCACGACCCAGCATTCAGCCGGCGGATGCTGGCCGAACATCTTTCTCAGGCGCACGACGCGGCCAGCCGTCGATTTGAGACCGTCGATCGACACGTGCGCTGGGTTCACGCGGAGGTGCTCGGCGGACGCGCCACGCGCGTGCTTGACCTGGGGTGCGGCCCAGGACTGTACACGACCCGCTTGGCGCGGCTCGGCCACGAGTGCCTGGGCATCGACTATTCGCCCGCCTCGATCGCTTACGCGACTCGACAAGCCACCGCTGATAATCTGCGCTGCACCTACCGACTGGAGGACGTCCGCCTGGCCGGCTACGGCAGCGGGTTCGGCCTGGTTACGCTGATCTATGGCGAACTCAACGTCTTCCGACCCGCCGACGCGCGCCTGATTCTTGGCAAGGCGCAGACTGCCCTCGAACCGGGTGGGGCGCTGCTGCTCGAGCCACACACGTTTGCCGCCGTCCACGACATGGGCAAGCAGCCAAGGTCGTGGCATTCGTCCGCGGCAGGACTGTTCTCGGATCGGCCGCACGTTTCGCTGGAAGAGCGCTCTTGGGATCCCGCAACGGCCACGGCCACGATGCGCTACTACGTGGTTGATGCTGCCACCGGCGAGGTAACCTGCCACGCGCAGTCACTCCAAGCGTATAGCGATGCGCAATACCGCGACCTGTTGCGCGAGTGCGGCTACGGTGAGGTGACGTTCTTTCCCTCACTATCCGGAGATGAGCCGGCGCCCCGAGGAGGACTGTTCGCGATTCTGGCCCGCAAGGTGCCGTAGCTGGACGCGCAAGCACGGCCGGGCATGCGGCGCTTCACCCAACCTCCCACGTGGCAGCGGGAGGTCCGCTGATCGGGAAGCATAGTGCCGATGACGACGATCTTCCACATCACGACGAGCGGGCAATGGGAGCAGGCCCAGATGTCCGGCGAATACCGCGGCGACACCCTCGACACCGAAGGCTTCATCCACTGCTCGACCGCCACCCAGGTAGTCCGCGTCGCCAACGCCCTCTTCCGCGGCCGTCACGATCTCGTCCTCCTTTGCATCGACACCGACCGCCTCCAACCGGAGCTACGCTACGACGAGATCCCCGGCGGCGAGCGCTTTCCCCACCTCTACGGTCGCCTCAACGCGGGTGCCGTCGTCAAGGTCACCCCCTTCAAGCCGGACGCCGGTGGCACCTTTCGGCTGCCGGAGGATCTTGCGAAAGGCGCTTGACTGAAGCATGGTGCAGGTTTTTCTGCCCTCTCGTCCATGGGGTCGATCGTGAGGGCCAGCGCAGAATTAGGTGGTCCGTCCGACTCGCATGGCCAAGCGCACCAGGTCCTTCACTGCGTTCAGGATGACAAATGAAAGAGGTGTGCGATGGCAAACGAAAGAGGTGTGTGAAAGAGCTGTGCGATGGCAGACGAAAGAGGTGCAGCTTGACAGGTGACGCGCTGAGCCGAAAGGTGCCTTCACGCGCGCAGCGTCGCCATCCTCAGCCGTACCAGCAACTCGTTGAGCGCCGGCCTGGCGGATGGGCCTTCCGGAAGGCTGCTCGCCTGGAACGCGTCCTCGAGCTCCTGACGTAAACGGTGGTACTCGGCCTCGTGGAACGCCACGTCGGCATCGTCGAGCATCGCTTGCTCCGGCCCTGCTGCCTTCCGAGCAATCAGCTCCGGCACATACGGCAGCCTGAACTCCTCGTTGAGCCGGACCAAGTTCGCCTCCACCTCGCCGGTGCGCATCAAGTGGATTCCGGTCAGTAGCACCCGGTAGACGTAGAGCAGTGGCTTGACGCGGCGCGGGCGCTCCTTCTCGAATAACCGCAACTGCGCGGCGGCGAATCCGAAGTAGTGGTGGCTGTGGTGGCGCGTGATGCAGCCTCTGGCGATCTGCTTCAGTTCCTCGTGTTCCGGTGTACTGTGGACGACGAGCGGCGAATGCAACTGCTCCAGCACGTAGCCATTCTTCTTCAGCAGCATCGAGAAGAACTTCTTCACGTCGTGCGCCACGAGATCGATCTGGCACCCATCCCGCACCTGGGACCGCTCGATCGTCTCGCGCCCGGGATCGAGGCCCAGTACGTCCTGCGCCGGCAGGATGTGGCTGCCCCGAACGTCGTAGTCCGAATCGGGGGACGGGAAGCCGTACAGGTGCGCGCCGCTGATCGTCACGAACAGCAGCGGATACGGTTGCTCGGCAACCGTCGCGAACACCGCCTGGTTAATACCCATCTGATCCGTTTCCCTCGCCACAATCCCCATGTCACGAGAGCCAGCCACGATTCGTACTCCGTCCTCCATCCTTCGTCGTTCGTCCTTCGTCCTCCGTCCTCATTCCGCTCGTCCTGAGCCTGTCAAAGGGCGCTCCTCGCGTGCGCTAGACCATGCTCCGCCGCGCCTTGACGAGAAACGCATTGACCCGCACGTAGTCGGGCCGCTCCGGCAGGCGCGTCGTCGCGTACGCCGCGTCGAACTCGCGGTGGAGCCTCAGCCGCCACGCGTTGACCTCTTCCCACGGCACCTCGGCCCGACGGATCGCCAGCAGTCGCGCGCGGTGCGCCTCCACATTTACTGGCACCGTCTCTTCCTTCAAGATGGTTACGCCGGACAACAGGAGCCGAATGAGGTGCATCACGTGCTTCCACTTGAGCGCGCCTGTCGTGCGCACGTCCTGTTCCAGCTTCTTGAACTGCGAGAGCACGTAACCGTTGTACGTTTGGTACACCAGCTTTGAGAGGAAGGCATCGCGCATCGCCAGCAGCTCCTCCGCCGGCGGCGCGGCGTATTCCACGAGCGGCGTGTAGAGGCACTCCAGCACGTTCGGGTTGGCCTTGAGCGCCAGCGTCAGGAACTTCTGGAGCTCCCGGTAGACCTCTTCCTTCCCCCTGTCCTGGAGCGTTTCCGGGACGCCCCATAGAGACCAGTGCAGCTCCGCCGGCGGCAGATAGATCCCGCGCCGGTCGACGTCCGAACCCGCCTCGCCCAGCCCATACGCCCGCGACCCGACGACGCACCGGTAGATCACGTACTGCTGGAGATCATATTCGGCGAGCGGCGACTCCGCTTGTTCGAGACCGAACCGTTGGACGTGCTTGCGGATCGACAGCTCTTGCCGGCACAGCCACGCCTCGCCGCCGTCCACGAAGCGCACGCGGTAGGCGTGGATCGCATCCGTCGGCGCATCGACGACGACACCCACCGCGCCACGCGGCCGTACGCTCTCGCCGGACGTATCCTTCGTCTCCACCCGCGTCACCACATGTGTGCCAATGGGTAACACCAAGCCAATCTCGGGCGATCCTTCGCCTACCGCTTCCTGTGTCACACTCTTATACTGCCACCAACAGCAACGGATGCCATACCTTGAGCAGTTGCCTGAGAAACGCCGCCTGTGGGATTGCGCATCGATCACGCGACAGGTACAGGGCCAGTTCGCCTAGGCCGCCAGTGTCAGCGTGGTATCGTCTCTGACACGGAGTCGCAGAGCAACTGCCAAGGAGGATGCGATGGAGTTCGGTGCTGGTTTGGATCAGACGTTGCAGCTCACGTGGGAGCAGCACCGCGATGTGGTGCAGGAGGCCGCCAGGCTGGGCTATACCAGCGCCTGGACGCCGGCGGGAGCGACCGCGAGGGATGCCTTCCATATCTGTTCGCAGTGGGCCGCTGCGGTGCAAGGCGCCACAGCGTCGACGGGTAGCTTCACCACCGGCATCTCCGTTGTTCCCGTGGGGGCCTGGACAGCGCCGCAGCTCGCAGCGTCCGCGGCCACCGTCGGCGAACTGACAGACGGCCGCTTCACCCTGGGTATCGGTACGGGCGGGGCCTATGTGGCCGCCCAGCAGCGCGCGTACGGCCAGCCGGCGTACCCACCGATCGCACTCATGCGGGACTACCTCGTCGTGGTGCGCCGGCTGCTCGGGGGTGATCGGGTAGATCATGAAGGAAAGGTGCTCCAAGTCCGGGGCGCGCGACTGGGCTTCCGGCCGCCCCACGTACCAGTGTGCTTGGGCGCCCTGGGCCCGCAGATGGTGCGCCTCGCCGGCGAAGCAGCCGACGGCGTCTGCCTCAACTGGTGCACGCCCGAGCAGATCGCCTGGAGCAGGCGACGGATCGCCGAGGGCGCACGAAGGGCCTCCCGCGATCCATCTGAAGTGCAGGTGATCGAGTATATTCGCGTCTGTGTGGACGACGACGTCGATGCCGCCCGGCGAGCGCTGGCCCGCGCCACGCTCGGCTACGCCCTGGCGCGACCCGGCGCCCGTAAAGATCAAGGCTACCGCGCCCACTTCGCTCGCATGGGCTTTGACGAGGTGCTGACCGACCTCGAAACCAGACGCGAGCGCGGCGCCTCGGAAGACGAACTCGCCGACGCCTGCCCGCCTGATTTTCTGCTGCAGGTGGGCTATTTCGGCGCCGCCTCCGGCGCCGCCGCGGCCTTCCGCCGCCTCGCGCAAGGGCTCGACGTCGCCATCGTCCGCGTTGTCCCCGCCCGCCCCGGCCCCGAAGCCGGCCTCACCACACTCCGCGCCTGCGCGCCGGCGGCATAGCCGGCCCCCTCCCGTGCACCCGTCCGCTCTCCTCTTGGGACAGAGTTAGCGTGAGGTCTCCTCGTGAGGCCGTGGCGGTTAGTCTCCCGTGGCTGATCCCCGGCCCGCCGTGAGCCGCGCAATCGCCTGGCGCAGCGCGCTCATCGTCAGCGGCTTGGCCAGTATCAGATCGACGCCCGGCGGTTGCTCGCCGGATGCGGCCATCAGGTCGCCGTATCCGGTGAGCAGAATCACCGGTGTCCCGGGGGCCGCCCGCTTGATCGCCGCGGCCACCTGGTCGCCGCTCATGCCGGGCATGGTGCGGTCGGTAATCACCAGGTCAAAATCGCCCGCCCGGAACCGCTGGAGCGCTTCCTTGCCATCGGCCACGCCGTCACCACGTGCCCGTCGGTTCCGAGAAAGCTTTCGACCACCGCGCGCAGACTCGGCTCGTCGTCGATCGCGAGGACGTGAAGCGACACCGGAGGCCTCGCCGGCCCGCGTTGCGGCGGCGTCGCCGGCGGCCCCTCGCTTTCCTGCTCCCACTTGGAAGGCGCAGCTGGCCGAGCCGGCGCGGCCGGCCCAACCGGAGTCGTCGAGGCGCTCACCTGCTCGTCCGGCTCACGGCCAGCGACCGAAGAAATTGCTTCCTGGCTGTCGCGGTACCGGTAGAACCCCCGCAGCCGATGGACGACACTCGCCGCATCGTGTGCGCCGGTGTGGATCAGCTCGAGGTACGTTCTCGCCTTCTCGCGGTCCTCGAGCGCCCCGGGCACATGCAGCAGTAGCTCGCTGAAGCCGACGATCGGCGCCAGCGCGTTGTTCAGATCGTGCGCGATACGGCTCGCCATCGTCCCCAAAGCGCGGAGTCGCTCCTGCTGCACGACCTGCTCCTGCATCTCCTGCAAGGCCTGGTGCGCTGCCCGGAGGTCGCTGTACAACTGTGCGTTGAAGATGGCAATTGCCAGGTGGGACGTGATCGCCGTGAGGAACTCGATGCGATCGGGCGTCACTTGTCCCATCTCGTCGAAGCCAACGTTGATTGTGCCCCAGACGTCATCGCCGGCGATGATCGGCACGATCCCTTGAGAGAGTATCCCCTCGTCGGCCCGTCTCTGCAGCGGGTCGGAAGCGAGATTGCGAGTGTCGTTCACCAGAAACGGCGCGCGCGTGCAGCGCGCGGCACTCGAACCGTGGTCGGCGGTCGTGATGGTGGTGTGCGGTGGGGGGGTCTCGTCGTTCCCGTTGTGCCAGAGCGCAGCATAGGTAAAGCGATCGGCCACGGGATCATACTGCAGGACCGCGCAGCGCGCCGCGCCCATCAACTCCGCTACCTGCTGTACGATCAACGTGCAGAGGCTCCGCATCTTGAGCGTGCTCCCTACAGCGCGGGCGAGCCCGTTGAGCAGGCGCAACTGCTCCGCTTGGCGGCTGATCGTACGCTCGCGCTCGACCACCTCGTCGAGCGCAACGCGCAGGCGCCGGTTGATCTCCAAGACGGCATCGACGGTCGCAGCGCCTGCGCCCACCGCCTGCCAGGGAACACTCACAAGAGCTCCTCCTGAAGCAAGCGTGGCGGTGGGACACGATTGCGGATCAGACGGCACGCTCATGACACTCCCCCGCTGTGGCAATTCGGCTCGTCGCGAACGGGTGCAGGCACATGTTCCGGGGACCCACCACGGTCTGTAGGTGCGTATGGAGATACGCCCGGCCGCCGCCCCTGGGCGTATTTCTATACGCCCCTACAGGAA
>JACQGX010000398.1 GCA_016199265.1 Chloroflexota bacterium
CCTACTTCGTCGGCGCACCGAGGAGAGCGAGGGCGCGTTGGAGCTGCGGGTCCTTCCCGGCGGCCAGATCGGCGCGGCTAATGGGGACGACCTCGCCGGGAGTAAAGCCGATCTTGTTGACGTCGTCGCCGGTCGGGCCGAGCAGCTTGGCGGTGGTGACCGAGAGCCCCGAGCCATCTTCGAGCTGGTAGCGGCTGCCGATTCCCAGGCAGCCGGCCGTCTTCGTGCCCACGGTCTTGCCCCCACGGTGGTGCTGCACCGCGGCGGCGAACAACTCCGCTCCCGAAGCGGTGCTATCGCCGACGAGCACGACGAGCGGGTGCTGTCGCGGCAGGTACGTGCCATCCGGGCCCAACGCGGCGCGCTGCCCGTTTCGCTCTACCTGAAACCCAAACGGGCCGTCCTTGAGGAACCGGCTCGTCGTGCTCAGCACGGCCGTCAGTTCCCCGCCGCCGTTTGTCCGTAGATCGAGAATCCAGCCCTTCGGGTTCTTGCTCTCTAGCACCTGGATGGCCTGCAGTAGTTCGGTCTGTGAGGCTTTGGAGAAGGTATTGAGGCGGAAATAGGCGATGTCGCCCGGAAGCAGCTTGCTCTGCACCGCGGGCTCGGCGACATTCACGCGCTTGACGGTAACGTCGCGCGGCCGGCTCGCGCCGGGACGCTCGATCGTCAGCTTGACCTGGCTTCCCTCCGGTCCGCGGATCAGGTTGGCGACCTGATCGAGCGGCATCGAGGTCGTGTCGCGGCCGTCGACTTTGACGATGATATCGCCCGGCTTGAGGCCAGCCTTGCCGGCGCTGCCGCCGTCGAGCAGCTCCCACACGAGAATGGGCTCGTTCGGCTGGCGCTTGATGCGCACCCCGATCCCGGCGTACTTCAGCTCGCCACTGGCGCGCGCGAGCTGCTCGCGCATCTGATTCGGGTCGGTGAAGACGGTGTGACAGTCGCCCAGACTCTCGGCCATCCGGCGCACCGCCGCGTGCGCCAGCTTCGCCTGCGCTTCCTGCCCGCCGGCCGGCGTCGCCGCGTCCAGGTACGCCCTACGAAATGCGGCAATGTCTTGGGCAGGATTGGTGCCGGTGAACGCCGGCGACTCGGCTCTGGGCTGGCCTGCCGGTAACGCGGCGGCAAACCCCTCGAAGGCAGCGCGCAGGAGCGCCGCCGGTTCGACCGAATCGACGTACCGGTCGAGCAGGACCACGAACGCCTGGATGACGACGGTCAGCCCCTGCTCGGCGCTCAACCGCGAGCTGCCGCCGGCCTGCTGCACGGCGACAGGTGTCGGCGTTTCGGGAAGACTGGACGTAAGCTGGGGCGAGAACGCCTGCTGAGGCGTACACGCAGCGACGATGTAAGCGCTCAGAATGGCAGCGAGCCACGCACGCCTCGGTCTCATGGTTGGATGATAGCGCAACCTGGAGGACACTCCTGCGTTTTACTCGCCTACGCCCAGCTATCCCGGCCGGTGCTTCCCGAAGCGGCCCCGGCAGCGTTCCCGGAAGCTCTCCCGGAACGAAGAGGGCCGTTGCGGCTTCGCTGGTATACTTGCAGCAAGCACGAGGAGGTGATGCGTATGGCAGGTGGCAAAAAGGCCAATAAGCAGAAGCTCTCCTGGCGCAGCAAGAAAGCCAACCACGGCGTCAAGCCCAATCACGGCAAGTAAGTCGCCGTCGTTCTTTCCACTCGCGTTCGGGGCCGCACCAACGCCGGCCCAACAGGTAGCAGCGCAGACGAAGCCGCCGGGATACCGGCGGCTTCGTCCGCTTTCGTCGCCCTTCTCCATCCCCACTGGCCGTTTGCCGTTTAAGGCCATACACTCAGCCTGAGCAAAAGGAGGAGACTACGTATGGCAACCCGCACGTCAATCGCACCCGGCGCGGCCGGCAGCGGCGGCGCCACGGCGAACGTACCGGCCCCGGCGCCGCCGCTGCCGCCGGCCGCGCCGCTGCGTCCCGGGGCGGTCCCGCAGACCTTCTACAATCCCACGCGCATCATCTTTTCAGAGGGCGCTTGCGGACAGATCGGCCCGCACGCGGCGCCGGCCGGCGCCGCGCGGGCAATGATCGTCTCCGATCCCGGAGTCGTCCGCGCCGGGTTGACCGCGCCGGCGGCCGGGTCGCTCGCCGAGGCCGGATTGGACGTGTTTACCTATGACGCCGTCGAGCCCGATCCGCGCATCGAGATCGTCGAGCGCGCGCTGGAGGCGTTCACGTCGAACGGGTGCGACCTGCTCGTCGCCATCGGCGGCGGCAGCTCGATGGATACCGCCAAGGCGGTGGCGATTCTGGCGACCAACCCCGGCAAGCTGCGCTCGTACGAGGGCTGGGAGAAGTTCAAGAACCCGCCGGTGCCGCTCTTCGCCGTGCCGACGACGGTCGGCACGGCCAGCGAAGTGACGCCGTTTCTCGTCATCACCGACAAGGAGGCCCGCTTCAAGTTCACCATCGGCTCGCCGCTGGCCGCGCCGCGTATCGCGTTCCTCGATCCGTTGGTGGTGCTGGGCCTGCCGGGTAACGTGACAGCGGCAACGGGCATGGACGCGCTGACGCACGCGATCGAGAGCTACACGTCGCTGCTGTCGAATCCCCTTTCCGAAGGGCTCGCGCTCCAGGCGATCCGGCTGATCTCCGCCAACCTCCGCGCCGGCGTGGCGAACAGCCACAACCTGCCGGCAATGACGGCGCTGCTGCTCGGCGCGAACATCGCCGGCCTGGCGTTCTCGAACACGCGCCTCGGGAACGTGCACGCCGTGGCGCACCCGCTTGGCGCCTTTTGGAAGATCCCGCACGGCGTGGCCAACGCGCTGATGCTGCCGCACGTGATGGAGTTCAATGCCATGGCGTGCCCGATGAAGATGATCGAGATCGCGCAGGCGATGGGCGAGCCGGTGGCGGCGATGAGCATGAGCGGCACGACCGAGTACGATGCCGCGCTGCGCGCCGCCGCCGCGGTGCGCCGCCTGGAGAGCGACATCGGCATCCCGGCGCGCCTGCGCGACCTCGGCGTCGACAAAGCGTCAATCCCCGAGATGGCCACCGACGCGATGAAGAGCGCCAACATCGCGATCAACCCGCGCAAGACGACGATCAACGAGATCATCGGCCTGTTCGAGCGGGCGTACTGAGCGGCATGATGCGCCTGATTGAGCACCGCCGCCACACGATGCGCACCACGCCGGGCCAGCACCTTTCGCAGGCGGGGGTCGATCTGGCCCGGCGCATCGGCGATACGATCGGCCCGTTCGACCTGATCGTCACCAGCACGCTGCCGCGCGCCTACGAGACGGCCATCGCCATGGGCTTCGCCGTCGACCGGCAGCTCGACGAGCTTGCCAGCATGCCCGACGGCATCGAGGACGAGGTCGACTGGCCGGAAGGCTTCGTCGCGGTCGCCCGCGCACTGAGGCGGGATGGCATCGCGGCGCGGTACTGCCGCGAGCAGGCGCGCCTCCTGCGCTCGATCGCCGAGTCGCTGCCGGAGGGCGGGCGCGCCCTGGTCATCTCGCACGGCGGGATCGTCGAATCCGGCACCGTCGGCTGTCTCCCCGACCTCGACTACAGCACGTGGGGACCCGCCTGCGGCTATTGCGAGGGCGTGCGCCTCACCGACGACGGTGGGCGATTCACCGACGCGCAGGCCATCCGGTTAGACCGTTCCGGCGACGCTCCTTGACGCGCCGGGAGTGCCATCGAACCGGAAGGACTGGGCGATGGGCGATCAGATCTGAGCTGGATTCGACGCGAAGGACGACGTCAACCAGGAGCGCGCGTCGCGGGGTGGCAAATCGCTCACGCCGGCTTGAGCTCCAGCGCGCGCACCGCCGCCGCGCGCACGTCGACCTCCCCATAGTGCATCGGGATGCGTTGGTGGGTGCGCCAGCGCTCGAGCTGATCCGTGAAATGGGACGTGCCCGGCTCGCCGGACACGCCGCCGGGAACGACGTAGCTCGAGCACGCGACATCGCCCAGATCCACTGCCTGCCGGTAGACCGAGAGTCCGGTGATCGGGAACTCGGGCCGCTCGCCCCACAGGTATGACGCTGCCTGGATCGTATCGCCGTCGCCGCCCATCCCGACGCGCGGCGGATCAAATCGCGCGGCGCGCTCGGGAGAGCGCGCCGCGAGCGTGTGCCGCGCGTCGGTCGCGTGTGCTGCCGCCCACGTCCAGCGCGCCGGATCGGCCCCGAAGCGGACCGCCGCCTGCTGCCATCCCTCCTCGAGCGCCCGCATTACCGCGTCCTCCCGGACCCGCACGCGCGGGGGGCCTGCCGGTGCGGTAGGCGCTCCCTCCCCCAGCGTCTCCGCGTCCCCGTGTCGCGGTGTCGCCTCCCCCTCAGCCCTGCGCTCTGACGCCTGATCCCTCTCCACCGCCGCCACCGCGTTCGCCATCCACCGCGAGACCAACGCATGGGTCGCGGGCGATTCACCGCTGGTCAGCCATCGCCAGGTATCGGCGCCGACGATTGGCTCGAACAGCGCACGCGCGAGCGCCCGGCGAAAGTACCCGTAGAGCAGCGCCGGACCGCTCTCGGGTAGCACGTTGCCGTCCCAGCCGGCCAGCAGCGAGCGCGCCCGCTCGGCGTCGCCGTCGAACGGGCCCGAGCGGCCCAGCAGGCGTACCCACGTCTGTGCGGGGCGCGACGTCGTGTCTCCCTGCATCGCGATGATCTGCGCGGGCGTCATGCGGCCATTGGCGCTCAGGAGCTCGACGATGCGCTCCGCCCGCGATGGCGGGGAGAACGAGTCCGCGATATACGGCTCGTCGCCGGAAACGACCGCCTGGTTGGCGGTGACGATGGACCCCTCCGGTGGGTTGATCGCCTGCGGCAACTGTTCGAACGGCACGCGACCGATCCATCTACACTCGCCCGTCCAGCCCGGCGCGGGGAACTGGCGGTGTGCCCGGGAGGTTGCCGGCGACCGCAGCGGCAGAAACCCCCGCGTCAGGTAGCCGATGTTACCGCTTGTGTCGGCCGAGACGAGATTGTTGACCGGGTCGACCCACGGCCGCTGCGTTTCGTGGAGCTCGGCCACAGTCTTCGCCAGCAGCATCGGGCGCAGTGCCTCGAACCCGCGGCACGGCTCGTCGGTCGCGGTGTAGCGCAGCGCGAGCGCCATGCCACGGCGCGGATCGCCGTGGACGATGGGGCCGTCTCGCGTGCGCCAGACCTCGATTTCGACGGGTGCGCCGCCGGCCACTTCGATGCGCTCGACGGTGCGCTCCGCGCCGGCCCAGCCGTCCGGCGTCCGGTAGCGCCCGGGATGTTCCGGGTCGAAGGCCTCGATGTACAGGTCTTGGTAGTCGGCTCCGGTGTGGGTGATCGACCAGGCGACGCTGCCGTTGTGGCCGAAGTGCGGAAAGCCCGGCACGCCGGGGAACGTCGCGCCGATGACGTCGAACGCCGGGCAGGCGACGTGTACCTGCCAGTACACGTTGGGCACGTCGAGGGCACGGTGCGAGTCGTTGCACAGCACCGGCGTGCCGGTCGTCGTTCGCGAGCCGTGCACCGCCCACGAGTTCGAACCCGCCTCGGCTTCGGCCAGAAAGCCCAGGTGCGCCGCTGCCTGCCGTATGTCGTCAATCGCCTCGTCGAGCAGACGCCGGTACGGCGCGCCGGGTGGCAGAATCACGGGCGAGCCCGCCGGCGGGCGGCCGTCGAGCCGGGCGTACGTGTCCGGGCCGACCCTGGCCAGGAGCTGCGCCTGCGCGAGTTTCTTCTGCCACACGCCCATCAGCACGTGGCGGACCTTGAACGACGCCACCGAATGCCACGGCTCCCATCGCTCGGGCGCTAGCCCAACGAGCGCGTATTCCAGGGGCAGTGGGCGCTCGGAGCCGATGAAAGCGTTGACACCGGCCGCGTAGGCTTCAAACATCGCCCGCGTCTGGGCGCTCATCGCCTCGACGTCGTCCCGCGCGGCGCGTTCGAGCTGCAGCCGCCGCGCCAACGTGTCGCCGGCAACGCCGGATCGTCCGACGACCTCCGCCCAGCGGCCGGCGGCGCGCCGCCGGTCGTACTCCATCTGCCACAGCCGGTCGTGCGCGGCGGCCAACCCCTGCCCGAACCACGCGTCGTGCTCGTTCGCCGCGCGCACGTGCGCGACACCGTACGAATCGCGGTAGATCGTGACCGGTGCCCTCAGCCCGGAGATGGAGAGTGTCTCTTCAACCATTTGCGCGGAATCCGCCGGCCGCCCCACTTTGCACTTTGCACTTGGTTTACACCTTTGGTACGTCGACCGGCTGGCCCGTGCGGGCGCTTTCTTCGGCGGCGAGGGTGACCGCGAGTGTGCGCGCGGCGTCGGGGTAGGAGGAGCGCACGCGGCCGGGATCGCGCCGGGCGACGGCCTCGACGAACGCCTGGTCCTCGGCCAGCATCGTGTTGGTGTTCCACCGCTGCTCGACCGTCCGGCCGGCGGTGACCACCTTTAGCGTGGTGCCCCAGACCTCCAGCCGGAAGTCCTGTGCCATGACGTGCACGCCCGAAGGCGCGCCGGTCGCCGTGCCGCTGCCCAGGATCGAGGTGTTCGCGATGTTGCCGATGGCGCCCGACGTGAAGTGGAGGATCGTCGTCGCCACGTCGAAGATGTCGTAGTTCGGCACTTCCTTGGACACGCGCAGCGCCCCCACGCCGTAGACGCGCGCGACGTCGCCGAGTAGCCAGCGCATCAGGTCGACGGTGTGCGTCGCCTGCTCAACGAGCTGGCCGCCGCTCTGCGCCTGAACGCGCCACCACGGCGTGCCCGGCATGCCTCCGAGGTAGAAGCCGAGCGCCATGCCGATCGTCCGGTTGGCGAGCAGCTCGCGCGCCTTGTCGGCGGCCTCCGAGTAGCGCGTCTGGTAGCCGGACGCCGAGACGAGCCCCTTGCGCTGGATCGCCTCGGCTACCTGGCGGGCCAGATCCATCGTCAGCGCCACGGGTTTCTCGACGAAGAGCGCCACCCCCGCGTCGATCGCCGCGCGCTCGAGCTCGCCGTGGGCGAACGGCGGCACGCAAATGTAGAGCGCGTGCAGGCCGGCCTCGTCGAGCATCGCGTGGTAATCAGTGTAGATTTTGGCCTGGAGCTTGCGCGGCTCCTGGCCGCCGGGCCGCGCGGCCTGGTCTTGCTGGCCGTTGATGCGCCGGGTGGCGAGCGCACATCGCACTCGGTCGACGTCGTAGAGCGCGACGACTTCCGCCTCTGGAATGCGTACCAGGTTGATGAGATGCGCTCCCGCGATGCCGCCGGTGCCGGCAAAACCGATCCGCACTGCCATGGTTATGCTCTCCCTCTGCTCGTAACCCCGCATTGTACAAGGCCTGTAAAGGCCGGTACGAGCGATACAGAACGGTCCGAGACGACGGGTGCGATTGTTAGAATCTCCGGTTACTCGTTCACCTGTTCTTCCACGTCTCAGTAAGCACAGCAAGCGCAGCGTTACAAGGGATCATAGGCCCAGTGGGTGATTTTGCCGGCCACCCCCCAGATTACTACGACACGCTCGGCCTCGAGCGAGGGGCGACGGCGGAGGAGGTCAAGAATGCCTACCGCCTGCGCTCGCACATGTTCCACCCGGATAAGTACGAGAACTATCCGGAGCCGCTGCGCACGCAGCTCAAGTCAGAGGCCGCCAAGGAATTCAAGAAGATCACCACCGCGTACGATGTGCTGCGCGACCCTGCCAAGCGGGCGGCGCACGACCGCGCGTTGAATCCGGTGGGGTCGAGCATGCGCGAGCGCCGCGCCGGGGGCCCTACGCCGCGCCGCGCCGCGCGCAGCGGGCGCGGCGCAAGTCGTGCCACCGCAACCGAGGAAGCGCCGCGCGCGGCACGCGCCTCCGGCCGGCGCGCAGCGGGTGCGGCGCCACCTCGCCCGCGCGAGCGCGATCCGCTGCTCGTCGTCCGCCCAGAGAAGCTCGACTTCGGCACGATGGCGCTGGGGACGACGAAGCAGCTCCCTCTCAAGATCGCCAACGCCGGCGGTCGCACCTTGTTCGGCGAGATCACATCCAACCGCGCGTGGCTCTCGGTTAACCGCCGGTCGTTCATCAGCAGCTCGGCCATCCTGTTCGTCTCGATCGACACGTCGGGTCTGCGGCCTGGTGAAGAATACGCCGGCTCACTCGCCGTGACGACGCTCAACGGCGGCGACCAGATGGTGCCGGTGGTCGTGCTCGTCTCCGGCCAGCCGGAGCCGATCCTGGCCGGCGCGCCATCGCTGCTCGATTTCGGCGTCGCGCAGCCGGGCTCGACCAAGGCGCGGACGATCAAGCTGACCAACGCCGGCACCGGTGTGTTGATCGGCAGCGTTGCCGTGAAGGGGAGCTGGCTCGCGGTCACGGAGAGCCGCTTCCGCGGCAACACGGCGTCGTTCGAGGTCATCGCCAACACCGCCGGTCTGCGCGCCGGCGACCACCAGGGCGAGGTGCTCATCTTCTCCAACGGCGGTCGTGCGGTCGTCCAGGTGTGGATCGAGGTGCCGGCGCTGCCGCCCGGTAGCACGATTGTCGGCGCCGCGCCGGAAGGGCGTGAGCCGGACGGCGACGCACCGGCCGGGGAGGCGACGGATTCGAGCGGCGTCGATGCGGGTGCCGGAAGGGATGAACAGCGGTCGCATGGGCAGCCGCGCCTCTCGCCGGAAGAGCAGCGCACGCTGCTGCAGCGTATCGTGCGGATCGAGCCCGCAACCGTGTGGGAGGGCGACTTCTTACGAAGAATCGTCCAGTTGATCCGCGCGGGCGACCGCCTCGCACCCGGCGAGCTGGCCAAGATCTACGAGCTCGAGGCGCGCTGCCAGGACCAGGGGGACCAGGAGCAGAACAGACGGATGTAGAATGCCCCAAGAGGAAAGCAATGGAGCTACGCCAGCAGATGGAAGAGGTCCTACGGGGCCACAACGCCGATTACGTCGAGATTCGGGTAGAAGAGACCGAATCGACGCATCTCAGCTACCGAGGCAAGGACTTCGAGGAAATCGGGCGCACCGTCGATCTCGGTGGGTGCGTGCGCGCCGCGTATAAGGGAGGTTGGGGGTTCGTCTCGTTCAACAACCTGGCCGGTCTCGAGGAGAAGGTCGAGATGGCGGTGCGCCAGGCGCGGCTGGTCGGCAAGGAGACGACGCAGCTCGCGCCGGTGCCCGTGGTCGTGGACGTCGTGCCGCTCGCGCACAAGCGCGATCTGCTCTCGGTGCCGCTCGCCGACAAGAAGCGGCTGATGGACGAGTACATCGACGTCGCGTGGAGCCGCTCGCCCAAGATCCAGACGACGAACGCCGCCTACGGCGACGGCCGGCGCCAGGTGACGTTCGCCAATAACGAGGGCACGTTCATCACGCAAGAGCGCTCACGCGTCACCGTGCGCGTGCAGGTGCTGGCGCGCGAGAACGGTAACGTCCAGCAGTCGCGGGCGGCGTTTTCGAGCATGTCTGATTACGACGCGATGGTCGGGCGGCACGCCGAAGTCGCCGACGCCGCCGATCGCGCCGTTGCGCTCTTGGCGGCACAGCCCGTCACGGGCGGCGAGTACACCGTGATCTGCGACCCCAAGCTCGCCGCCGTCTTCGCGCACGAGGCGTTCGGCCATCTCTCCGAGGGCGACAACGTTTACGAGAACGAACGACTGCGGGAGATCATGGTGCTCGGCCGGCGGTTCGGCGGCGTGCACTTGAACATCGCCGACGGCGCCGACGTTGCGGGCCAGCCCGGCTCATTCAAGTACGACGACGAAGGCACGCCCTCGCGCAAGACATACTTGATCAAGGAAGGTGTGCTCGTCGGCCGGCTGCACTCGCGCGAGACCGCCGGGAAGATGGGCGAGGCGGCGACCGGTAACGCCCGCGCGCAGTCGTACCGCCACCAGCCGATCGTGCGCATGACCAATACGTGCATCGAAGGAGCCAACTCGTCGTTTGAGGAGATGCTGGCCGATACGAAGCTGGGCATTTTCTGCAAGGACTGGTACGGCGGCCAGACGACGCACGAACAGTTCGCATTTGGCTGCGCCGAGGCGTGGATGATCCGTGACGGCAAGCTCGCCGAACCGCTGCGCGGCACGACACTCTCCGGCAACTTGTTCAGCACACTGCAGAACATCGACCTCATCGGCTGCGACTTCGAGTGGACCGAGTCGGGTGGCAACTGTGGCAAGGGCGGCCAGACCGCCCCGGTTGGTCAGGGTAGTCCCTACATTCGGATCCAGAAGGCGGTAGTGGGAGGCAAGTGATGGCCACGGTAACAGCGTCCAGCCTGACGACGCTGGCGGAACGGATTCTGGATCGCGCCAGAGGGCGTGTCGAGCAGGCCGAGGTCTACGCCTTCGAGTCGGCCGATACGCCGGTCGATTTCGAAGCCAACCGGCTCAAGTCGCTCGAAACCAAGGAGGCGCGCGGGGTTGCCCTGCGGGTCGTCAAGGATGGCCGTATCGGCCTCGCCTCGACCACCAAGCTCGACGACCTGAACCAGGTGGTCGAGACGGCGATCGAGCTCTCGGCGTTTGGCGCCGAGGCGAAGTTCGAGCTGCCGGCCTCGATCGCGCCGACGCCCGTCGACCTCTACGATACTTCGGCCGAGCGCATTGCCGTCGAGCAGATGACGGCGCTCGGCCAGGAGATGATCAACCGCGTGCGCGCCTACGACGCCGACATCCTCTGCCAGGCGGGCGTCCACCGGCACCTGGGTACCACCGAGCTGCTCAACTCACGCGGCGGCCGCGGCAGCTACGGCAAGAGCAGCTACACACTGGTCATCGGCGGCCAGCTCATCCGCGGCCAGGACTTCCTCTCGATTTGGGAGTGGGAGCGCAAATGCGGCACAGGGATCGACCACCGGCAGCTCGCCGACGAGGCGATTCGGAAGTTCGACCTGGCGAAGAACGTCGTGCCGGTGACAACGCGCCGCATGCCCGTGATCTTCACGCCGCGTGGTGTGGCCGGCGTCCTGCTTTCGCGCTTCGGCGTCGCGCTCTCGGGGAAGAGCGTGCTGCAGGGCTCGTCGGCCCTCTCGGACAAGCTGGGACAGCAGGTGTTTGATCCTCGCCTGACGCTGGTCGACGACAGCACACGGTCGGGCATTCCCGGCTCGTCGCCGTTCGACGACGAGGGCATCGCCACGCGCCGCCTGCCGCTGATCGACCGGGGGACGGTGGCCAACTGCTACTACGATCTGCAGACCGCCGGACTGGCCGGCAAGGAGTCGACGGGCAACGGATACCGTTCGCCGGGCAGCCTGCCGTCGCCTTCGACCGGCGTCGTGATGGTCGAGCCCGGCGACCAGCGGCTGGAAGCTATGCTGGCCGGCATCGAAGAGGGGCTCCTGGTCGAGAGCATGACCGGCACGTTCGCCGGCAACATCTACTCCGGCGACTTCTCGGGCAACGTGCACATCGGCTTCAAGATCGAGAAAGGCAAGCTCACCGGCCGGGTGAAGGACACGATGGTGGCGGGCAACGTGTTCGCCGACATGAAACAGCTCGGCGGGATCTCCGACGTCGCCGAGTGGGTCGGCGGCAGTGTCAAGGCGCCGCACATCTTGTTCGCCGAGCTGGGAGTCTCTACCAAGACGAGTGCCTAGCGCGCGACAGCAGCGCCGGCGCTCGCGTATAATGGCGCTCGCCCGTTGCCGGCGGCGCCCGCGAATGCCCGGCACTGCTGCGCGACGGCAGGTGACTGCAGGAGGGACCGGCGAACGGGGGAGCCGCGCAACTCGCGCGCGGCTCCCCCGTTTGTATGTCCAGTCCACGCCTTCGTCCGAGCAGGCGGGTATCGAGCCGATTCTGAGTCAACTGCCTATGGTCAATGGCTCTTGACACCTTCGCCGGCCTCTCTCGCCGGCGGCCAACAACGCGCCTCGCCGGCACACCGGTCTCGCCGGCAGCACCAAGAACTGATAGCACGTGCCGGCCGGTGGAAGACGGCATCGACCGGCGGGTGCCGGTCAGTCCCTCCCAGCCCGTGGTGTCGCCGTATCTCAGGACGTACACGCCGCTCGCCGTGTCTGCCTCGCCGGCTGCGCCTGAGCGGCGCAGCCGGCGCCGTCGGTCGCGCCGGCCGGAGGTGGCGATCGCCGCTATTGTGCTCGTGCTGCTCGCGTTAGGCGTGCGTCAGCTTTGGGTGCGCCCGGCGTCGTCGGCCCCGGTGCTGGCCGGCGATGCGTCTGCGGCCCCCGGCCAATCGCGCCTCGCCGGTCCGAGCAAGCCTATCGGCACGCCGCGGGCGCCGGTGGCCACGCCGCTGCCGATTGCGTTCTCATTCGCCAAGTTCGAGGCCGATCCGGCGCTGGTCGCCGGTGCGGCGTCATCCGGCGTGCCCACCCTGTCCGGCGAGTCGGCCATCGTCGTCGACGTCAACAGCAAGGAAGTGATCTATGCCAAACAGCCGCGCAAGCGGTTGCTGGTCGCCAGCACGACGAAGATCATGACGGCGATCGTCGCGGTCGAGCGCAGCGCGGTCGACAAGGTCATCACCGTGCCGGTCGAAGCAACGCAGGTCGAGCCGAACCACATGGGCATCCGGGCCGGCGAAAAGCTCTCGCTCGAGGAGTTGCTCTACGGGCTGATGCTCGACTCGGGCAACGACGCGGCCGAGGCGATCGCCTACGGCGTCGGCGGGGCTGGACCGGCGGGCCGCGCACAATTCATCAAGTGGATGAACGACAAGGTCGTGGCACTGGGGCTCGCCGACACTCGGTTCGCCAACCCGTCGGGCTTCGACGATCCGAACCAGTACTCCTCCGCCTACGACCTGGCAGTTATCGGTGCATATGCGTTGGGCAAGCCCGAGCTGCGCAAGATCTTCGGCACGAAAGACATCGTAATCCAACCCAGCAAGGAGTCGGGCCGGGACCACGGCTGGTTTAACCCCGGCAACCTCAACAGCCTGCTGTGGTCGTACCGGGGCGCCATCGGCATCAAGCCCGGGTACACCGAGGACGCCGGCTACACGCTCGTCGCCGCCGCGGAGCGGGAGGGCCGCACGCTCGTCGCCGTCACGCTCAACAGCCGCCGCCACTTCAGCGACTGCGCGCTGCTGTTTGACTTCGGCTTCGATCGCAAGTGATCGATTGTTACAGCAAGCCGCGAATCCGTTGCAGAATTATCGCGCAGTTGCGCCGGTACTTTTCCACGAATCGAGACTCGCCGGTATGCCGCTTGCGGTAAGCAGCAGTGACGAGGCTTAACATCATGGTGAGCACGAGCACGAATTCGATGCTGAACATCATCTTCCGGTGGACGACTCCTGCCCTGCTGGCGGGCGCCCAGTCGAGCACCCGGCAGGCCTGGAGCCCGCGGACGGCAAGACAGTATCGCGCCGGCCAATTGGTCGCCGCGTACGATACGTCGCCGCGGGCCGGCGGACGGCCGGTGGCGCTGCTGCGGCTCACCGCCGATCCGGCGCAGGAGCCCCTCCGGTCGATGACGGAGGCCGACTACGACGCCGAGGGATGGCGCTGGCTCTACGAACACCCCGAAGCGCTGGCCAGCTCTCGGTTCGGCTACGCCCGGCGCGAAGACTTCAGCCCGCTGGCGTTCGAACAGTGGCGCAACCGGCCGTTCTCGGTGTGGGTCATACGGTTCGAAGTGATCGCGCGCGCAGATCCATCGACGATCGCGGCAAGACCACAAGCCAAGTATGCGACGCCGGCAACGTGGCACCTCACGGAGCCGGCCGAGCAGCAGCACGACATCGCTGCGCAGGCGGCGTAGCGCGCGATACGCAGCGCGTAGGGCATCGGGCGCACGCCAATGTTCCGGTTTCCTCTCCGCATAGCCCGGTTTCTTCCTCGCCGCAGGACAGCCGCCCGTTCGCCCTTCGACACGCTCAGGGTGAGCGGAGCTTACGCGAATAATCCGGGATAGAATAGGTGCAGGAGAGCTCTGTCCTCCGATCTTGCGTGACGCCTCATCGCCGAATATGCCCGCACTCAAAGCTGTGACGTTCGACCTTGGCGGGACGCTCGTCGAGTACGAAAACGTGGCGTGGGAGGAGCTCGAAGAAGGTGCGTGGCGGCGCGTTCACGAGCACCTCGTGGCAACGGCGCGATTCCGGGGTACGCCGGACGATTTCATGGGCGCAATGCTCGACGCGAGTTCCCGGTTCTGGCGCCGCGCCGAGCAAACGTACCAGAGCGCGCGCCTCTACGACGTCTTCGCTCACGGGCTCTCGGAGCTCGGACTGCCCGCGCCGGATCCCGACGACTTCGTCGAGTTGAGCGAGCACTTCCACGCCGCGACGGTGGACCTGGTATCGGTTTACGACGATAGTCTCGCCACGCTGGTCGAGCTCAGGCGCCGCGGCATCAAGCTGGCGCTCATTTCCAACACCGCCTGGCCCGGCGAGCTGCACACGCGCGATCTGCGTCGCTTTGGCCTCGACGCGTTCTTCGACGTGCTGACCTACTCGTCCGAGGTGCCGCACACCAAGCCGCACCCGAGCATCTTCCTCGAGACGCTCGAGAAGCTGGGCGGCATCCCGCCAGAAGCGGCGGTGCACGTCGGCGACCGCATCGTCGACGACGTACACGGCGCACAAGGCGCCGGCATGCAGGGCGTCCTCAAGTTCCACCCGCGCCGCGTACCGGTCCCCGGTATCGAGCCCGACGCGCGCATCGACCGGCTTGAGGAGCTGCCGGACGTGCTGGAGCGGCTGTTTGGAAGGTGAGGCATGAAACGTGAAACGTGAGCTCAGGCAGTGGCTCGCCGGTCAACGACAGCCACTGACGCATGAACGCCGCTTCGTAGCTCACGTTTCACGCTTCACGGTACACGCCTCAGCCCGTCTCTGGCTTGCCCTCGCGCTCGGCGAAGTCGACGACAAAGCCGAGCAGCCGCCGGGCGACGCCCTTGCCGACGTGATTGGGGTGGACGTTCATGATGCCGAGCGAGACGTGCCAGTACAGATAGGCGCTACCGGCTGTCCATCTGGCGCCAGTAACGCTCGAAGAACAAGGTGTCGTACAGGAGCTTGCCGCAGATGACCAGGGCTACGACCGCGAGCGCGGCGAACGAGGTGGCGCCGATCCAGTGCGCCAGGTTCGCCGGCCAGGGAACCATGTTCAGCAGGGCGTAGATGGCGAATGCTGCGGACAGCCGTAACGCTGTGCCGGGTAGTTGTCTAAGTAGGAAGTGCCACATGCGCAGTCATCCTATCGCGGCTCTTGAGGGCGTCTTTCCAAGGGAGCGACCGCCCTCACCCTAGCCCTCTCCCAAAGGGAGAGGAGACGTCGGGGCGCCGCTGGACCGCTTCGCCCTTCACCTTTGACGCTTGCTACCTGCTACTCGCTACCTGCTACTTGCTACCTGCTACTTGCTACCTGCTAC
>JACQGX010000372.1 GCA_016199265.1 Chloroflexota bacterium
CCGCTGAAAGCTGACCGCTGAAAGCTGACCGCTGGACGTTGAACCGTACCGGCCCGGCATGGCATCATGCGGGACCATGAAAATCACCACTATCACCGCGACCGAGTTTTCGCTCGGACCGCTGGAGCGGCCGTATTGGAACTCCATCATTCGCAGCACGAGCAAAGGGTTCTCGCGAATCGAGATCCACACCGACGAAGGCGTTACGGGCACGTCGTTCGGCGGAAATCGCAGCCACGTGCTGGGGCGCTTCAAGGACCTGCTCGTCGGGCAGGACCCGCTAAACGCCGAGGCGTGCTGGGATCGGCTGTATGCCTACAACCGCAAGCCGGTGGCGAAGGGCGAGTATATCTCGGCGATCGGCGTCGTGGATATCGCGCTGTGGGACTTGCGCGGCAAGGCGCTGGGCCAGCCGTGCTGGAAGCTGCTCGGCGGGCACCGCCAGCGCGTGCCGGTCTACGCCGCGGGCGGGTACTACGAGGAAGGCAAGGGTATCCGCGAGCTGGTGGCCGAGATGGAGGGCTTCCTGGCGCACGGCTACCAAGCCGTGAAAATGAAAGTTGGCTGGCCGGGAGCAGGCCTCAAGCACGATGCCGAGCGGGTGCGGGCGGTGCGCGAGGCGATTGGGCCGGATAACGACCTGCTGGTCGACGTCAATAATGCGTGGGACGCGAATACGGCGATCAAGTTCGGCCGGATGATCGAGCGGTACGAGCCGTACTGGTTCGAGGAGCCGACGCCGGCCGACGACTACCGCGGCCAGGCGGCGATTTGCGCAGCGCTGGACACCCCAGTGGCAAGCGGCGAGAATGAGTTCACCCGCTGGGGGTTCCGCGATCTGATCGAAGCGAAGGCGGTCGACATCGTCCAGGCCGATCCGCGCACGTGCGGCGGGTTCACCGAGTGGCTCAAGATCGCGGCGTTTGCCTCGGCGTACCACCTGCCGATGGCGCCGCACGGCGGCCCGCACGTCGGCGCGCACTGCGTCGCCGCCGTCTCGAACGGCCTGATCGTCGAGAGCTACGTCCACTCGGTGCAAACGCACGTCAACGAGTTCGTCGAGCCGCCGGACATCCGCGACGGCTACGTCACGCTCCCCGACCGGCCCGGCCTCGGTCTCATCTGGAAAGAAGACGCCATCCAGCGGCGGCTAGGGTAGACCGGTTGACCGCAGAGACGCAGAGAGGGCGCTGAGCGGAGCAAATGCCGCCGATGCGCGCCGCCTCACGCCGATACACACCGATGGGGCCGGTGCTCGTCTACGTGTATCTGCCGCTCGTTCCAACAACTCGCTCCAAACTCTCTGCGTCTCTGCGTCTCTGCGGTTAGATCGTCAATATGCGCCTTTGCCGCGGAGGACGATGGGGATGGTTTTGAAGAGGATGAGGAGGTCGAGGAGGGGGGAGTAGTTCTGGATGTAGTAGATGTCGTATTCGACGTTCTCGTGGAGGGGTTTGTCTGAGCGGCCGTTGACCTGCCACCAGCCGGTGATCCCGGGGGGGACGGCGAAACGCTTACGCTGCCACGGCTCGTAGCGCTCGACGATCCACGGCTGCTCCGGGCGCGGACCGACGAGGCTCATCTCGCCGGCGAGCACGTTCCAGAGGTTGGGCAACTCGTCGAGGCTCCACCGCCGGAGCACGGCGCCGACGCGCGTGCGCCGCGGGTCGACGGGCGACTTGTACCGCTGTTCCTGGTCGGCCCCGTCGACCATCGTGCGGAATTTCCACATGCGGAACTGACGTCCGTTCTCGCCAACCCGTAAAGGACCGAAGAAGATTGGCCCGGGAGAGTCGAGCTTCACCGCGATGGCAATGATCGCCAGCAGCGGGAAGAGGATGACGAGCGAGGCGCCGGCGATCACGAGGTCGAACACGCGCTTGACCGCGCGGTCGATGCCGGTGATGGCTGGGTCGCGGATGCCGATCAGCGGCACGCCCCAGAAATCTTCGACGCGCGCGCGGGCCGAGATCATCTCGAATCGTTCGGGCACGATCCGCACCTGTACCGGCAGCGGCAGCAGGTCGAGCGCGAGGCGCACGATCGTGTCGTGCTCGCGCGCCGACAGCGCGACGATCACGTCGTCGATCTTGTGCGCCTGCACGAGCTGCACGACGTCGGCGGTGGTGCCCAGTACGGGGTGCGCTCCCAACCGCTGCCCGACGAGCGCGGGATCGTCGGCGGCGTAGCCGGCGAGGACGAGACCGCTCCACGGGTGCGCGCCGATCAGCGTGGCGATCTCGCGCCCGACGTGCTCGGCGCCGACGATCAACAGCCGCCGGCCGCCGTGGCCGGTCTCGGCGAGCCAGTTGGCGATGGCGCGCGCGACGAGCCGGAAGTTGATCAGGAACAGCAAGTTGAGGGCGACGAAGTACGTCAGCAGGATACGCGAGATGAAGCGAAACTCGAAAAGATAGAAGAAGCCGATCAGCACGAGCGCGGACGTCCCGACGGCGGGCACGATGGCGCGCAGCTCGTCGTGGAAGGTGTGCGTGCGGCGCGTATCGTAGGCGCCGAAGATGCGCAGGAAGAACGGCCAGATCAGCGCCGCCGCGACGAGAATGGGGGGTTTGATAAACCACCCCGGTGCCACCGGATCACCGAGGGGCAGATTATGACGCCCCCAGTCGGCGAGCAGCAGCGCAAGGCACGTCAGCGTTGCGTCCGCCAGGAACAACAGCGCCAGCAGACGATCGGCAAAACCCTTGAGCATGTCAGGTGCAGGAGCGCTGAAGCGGCTCCATTCTAACAACGAGCCAAGACCGACAGGTGGTGCACCCTACGCGTGAAACGTGAAACGTGAACTACGGGGCGGCTTCGTGCGGCAGTGGGTGCCACTTTCGCACCGGTGTCGTAAGGGTGACGCATACGGCGCTCCTACCTGCGGCTACCTCGCAGCAGTGGACCTGGTTCACAGACGAGCGCCGCATCGTACCTCACGTTTCACGTCTCACGTTTCACGCAGCAGTTCCTCGTACAGCTCCGCCGTCTGCTGGATCATGCGCCGGACGGAGAAGCGGGAGAGCACGTCGCGCCGGCCGGCGGCGGCGAGCGCGCGCGCATCGGCCGGATGTTGTAGGAGGTGCAGGACGTACGCGGCGAGCGTATCGAGGTCACCTGGGGGGGCAAGCAGGCCCGTCTCGGCGTGGCGGACGACGTCGCGCGTGCCGATGACGTCGGTCGCGGCGACGGGTGTACCGGCCGCGAGCGCTTCGATCACGGTGTAGGGAAGCCCCTCGAAGGCCGAGGTGAGGAGGAAGACGTCGCAGGCGGCGATCAGGCGGCGGGCATCGGCGCGATAGCCGAGGAAGCGCAGGCGCGGGCCCAAACCGAGCGCGCGCGCTTCGGCCCGGACTTGCGCCTCGAGCTCACCGCCGTTGATCCAGACGAACTGCACGTCCGGACGGGCGACCGCGACGCGCGCAGCCGCTCTGAGCCAGGTGAACGGATCTTTCTGCGGCGTCATGCGCGCGACGGTACCGACGACCGGCGCATCTCCCCAGCCCTCGCGGCGCCTCACCTCGGCCGCGTCCTCGGCGGACGGAATGTCCCCCGAGAGAACGCCGTTGAGGATCGTGGCGATGCGCTCGGGCGGGACGACGCCAAACGCCGTCGCAGCCGCCGCTTCGGTCGGCGAGACGGCGATCAGACGGTCGGTGAACAGCCCGAGCGCGCGCTCGCCGGCGAGGAAGAGCTGGTGCCGCAGCCGCCGGCTGCCCTGGGTGAGAAACGCGAAGCCGTGGGGCGTGTACACGATTTTCGGCCGGGTGCCGGCGAGCAGCGCGGCCGGGCGCAGCAGCGCACCGGCAATCGACGAGTGGGCGTGGACGATGGGGTAGCGCCGCCGGCGCAGCAGCGCGGCGAGCTCGAACACCGCCGCGGCATTGGCGCGCGTCAGCGGCTGGCGCCGCATCTTTACGGCGTGCGCCGGTATACCGGCTTGCCGCAGATCGTCCCAGAACGACACGTCGCCATGCGACTCGTCGCGCACCCGTGGGCAGGCCACTTCCACGTCCCACCCGAGGGCAAGCAGTCCGGCGCTGAGCTCGAAGAGGTGCCGCTTGGTGCCGCCAATCGTCGCCTCCATCACCTCGAGCACGCGCCGCCGCGGTTCGAGCGCGCCTCGGAGCCCACGATACAAGCGGTCTTCCTCTGACGACGCACCGTTGCCCTTGGCCGCCGGCTCCCTCTCCCGCCGCGGGTCCCCCTCACCCCCCGGCCCCCTCTCCCACCGGGGGAGAGGGGGAGTAGACGCCAAGAGCGCCGGTCCCTCGTTCCCCTCTCCCCTGGTGGGAGAGGGGGTCGGGGGGTGAGGGGAGCGCCTCCAATTCCACGACCAATCCTCCGCTCGATCG
>JACQGX010000368.1 GCA_016199265.1 Chloroflexota bacterium
GACGGCCTGTTCCAGTTTGGGCACCGCAAGGACCATCGGCCCGACCTGCCCCAGGTGAAGGTGATGCTCAGCGCGCTCGACCCGCTGGGGCTGCCCCTGACCACCGCCGTGCTCCGGGGAGAGCGCGCCGACGGCACCACGTTCAACCGGCGCGCGCCGGTACAGGTGGCCGAACTGACCGGCGTCGTCGCCGTCGCCGCCGCCGATGCAAGTAGCCATACGAGTCTGGCGCTGCGCTCCGACGGCACTGTGTCGGCCTGGGGGAATGACACGGACGAGCAGCTGGGCGCGTACAGTACGGATGTGGCGCTGTGGAACGGGAGCGTCTGCTCGTGCGCCATCCGCCCGGTCCTCGTCCGCGCGCCGACCGGCATCATCGCCATCGCCGCCGGGGGCGGTCATTGTCTGGCGCTCATAGGCGATGGCGCCGTGTGGGTCTGGGGCAACAACAGCGCTGGGCAGCTCCTGGAAGGTGCGGATAACCCACGGGGCGTGCCGGTGCAGATCCACGCGCTGCGCGGGGTCTGCGCCATCGCGACCGGCGGTAGCCACAGCCTGGCCCTCTTGTCCGATGGGACGGTGCTCGCTTGGGGATTCAACAACGCCTGGCAGCTGGGCGATGGCACGACGACAGCACGCGCCAAACCGCTGCCGGTGCGGGCTTTGGATCGGGTGGTGGCCCTCGCCGCCGGCCAGGAACACAACCTAGCGCTGCGCGACGACGGGACGTTCTGGTGCTGGGGACAAAACGCACAGTCCCACCTGGCCGATGACGGCCGGGAGGCGCACAGTAAACCAGTACGCATCGGCGCGCTCACCGGGATTCGCACCATGGCCGCAGGCCCATTTCACTATCTGGCCGTGCAAGACGGCGGCTCCGTCTGGGCGTGGGGGATGAACACCTATGGCCAGTTGGGTGATGGCAGCAACGTGCTGCGCTGCGAGCCCGTGGCCGTTGCCGCTCTCGCCGGCGTGGAATCGGTCGCGGCCGGCGCCTTCCACAGCCTAGCCGCCGGCCGACAAGCTGCTCTGGCCAAAGGTCCTGATGAACCGGGACTATTTTAGCGATTTATGCGCAATTAATGCGCCGCGCGTATACTGATGCGGCGGCGCCTCCTGCGGCGACTGCCGGCCGGCAAGCAATGGCGCGGGCCATGGCTACGACCCACTGAGAGGAAGATCCAGGCGATGTGGAGAGTCAAGTCGCTCGCTGCGGTCGCGCTGGCGGCCGGGCTCGTCGTATCACGTGCGCTGTATCAGCCACAGCTCGCTCCGGCGGCGGCGCAGTCGGCGACTCCGCCGCCCAGCCCCATCCTGTATTCGGATACGTTCGACAATCCGGCCGCCGGCCGTCTGGCCAAAACCTCCGCCACACCTGACAAGTACGCCCGTGGCTACGCGAACGGCGAGTACCGGATTCAGACGCTGGATCCCGCGTGGGAGCGCGTTGCCACGGCGACGATCCCCGGCACATTCGGCGAGGCCGCCGTGGCGATCGATGCTCGCCTCGTCGGCGAGACAGCCAGCCGATTCGTGGCGATTGTGTGCCGGAATCAGCGGGGCACCGCCGGTTCGTCCCAGTACCGGCTTGTCGTGCGCTCCGACAATGGCCAATTCTCCCTGGCCCGCTGGGACGACGGGAAGCAGACACTGCTGGCGCGCTACCAGGCATCCGATGCCATCCTGGGTGGCAACCGAACCAACCGCTTGGAGCTCGAGTGCGTTGGCGACCGAATTACCGTCGCGATCAATGGGTTCGAGGTGGCTTCGGTTCACGATGGCACCTACCAAGACGGCGGCATCTGGTTCGGCGCGGGATCGTTCGCAGGCGCCAACGTAACCGCCGATGCCCGTCTTGACAACTTGGTGGTGTCCCGGCCCGATCCACTGGTGGCCCCGTTGTCCCTACGGACCAGCCCGCTGGTGCAGTTGGCGTCGCTGCGCGACCAGGGAGAGCAGGCGATCGCCGCCGGAGACGTGGCGGCACTGGAAGGCGTCGCCGAAGCGCTCTCCCAGACGTACGACCGGCTCGCCGACGAGACCCCGTCCTTGGGTGTGGCGCCGTACCACCGCACGACTGCGGCCTGGGCCGCCGCGCTGGCCTACGGCGCGGAGCAGGCGCTCGGCGACCTGGCCAAGCAGCAGGGCGACGCGGCCGTCTCGGCGGGGGACGGCGATGGGCTGCAGCGAGTCCTCGCCATCGCCCAAAACCAGCAACGGCGACTAGACCGGGTGGCACCCTGGCCGAGCTTCGCCGGCTACCAGCAGCAGCTCAACCAGTTCGCTGCTGGCGCCGCCGACGCGGCGACACAGGCGCTTGTCGCCACACTCTCCCAATCGCCAGACGCACCGGCGTTCTGGGCGACGTATCCGGTGCTGCCCGCTCCCGGAGACATCCCGATTGCGGCCGGGCTGCTGCCGGTGCCACAAGAGTTCCAGGTGGTCGAGCCCACGACCGGCCAGGCGTTCTTCGGCCAACCGCCGTCGGGCCGCCTGTGGGACGTGGCCAAGGCGACCGGTCCCGCCTGCGACGGTCCCGGCGAGCGGCCCAAGTTTGTGATGGTGGCCGGCCAGCGGGGCGCCACCTCGGCCTACCCCGCCGGCTGCTTCGTCGCGGCCGATCCCGATTCCGGACAGCTCCCGCAGCTTGACGCGCCCGCCGCCGGCGACATCGTGCCGGACGTGAAACAGGCGATCGAGGACGAAGAGCCACAAGCGGTCGTGGCCGGTGGGACAGGCGAGACGGGCCAGATTCAAGTGCCGTGCGTGCTGCGCACTCTCCGGTGCATTGGCGCGGCTGGGCAGCCGCGGGCTCCGGCTGCCCAGCCAGGGGCTGACAATCCGCCCGCACCGGTGCGGGCGGATTGTCAGCCCCTGGCCAAGGCAACTCCCGCCGACGTGGAGGAGCTGCTCAAGACGCTAAAGGACCAGCTCACCCGGCTGCAGGACCAAAAAGAACGACTGGAAACACCAGCGGCCAATCCGGCGGTGCCAAAGGACACAGACAAGAGCGCCGCAGCGCTTCCCGCAGGCAAGCTTCCGGCAGTGCCCAACGTGACTCCCCTGAAGGATGACGACACCCAGGAGACCCTCAACCGCCTCAATCCGCGCATCGCCCAGCTAAAGGCGCTCATTGACAAGCTAGAGGCGCAGCAGCCCGGCGGTCCAAATCCCTGTCCGCCGGCTGGTCCTGCCGCGGCCGCCGCGCCGCCAGCCGCAGCGGTGGCGCCGCCGGCCGCAGCCGGCGTAGCGCCAGCCGCGGCCGCCGCAGCGCCAGGGCGTGCCCCGGCCGGCACCGCCACGCGCGTGCCGCCGACCGCAACCCGCGCGCCGCCGACTCCAACGCGTACGCCGCCGTCCGCCACGCCTGTCCCTACCGTAGCGCCTGCGCAGCGAGGCACGCTGCCGTACTACGCGAACTATTCGGGCTGCGACTACGGGGGCGGCATCTTCGGGACGGGCGGCGCGTACCACAATGCCTATTTCGAACTTCAGGCGGCATGGAGTGGCCTGACGAGCAACGTCGAGATCAACACGCTCATCGATCGCGGCATCTCCGGCATTCGAGATGTCATCGCGGCGCGCACCAGGGCGGGCTTTACCGATAGTAGCTACAACCAGCGCTGCATCGACTTCCTCAACTCGGCCAGGGCTCTGCTTCGCTAGGCATGCGTGGCGACAAAGCGCCTGATTATGTTTTATGCGCGCCGTCATCGGGCCGAGTGGCATCATCGTCCCGGTGGCGCTCAGAGCGGGCGGTAGTAACCTTTGGTGCCAGTCCTGTCACAAGCTGAATTCGCCGATCGAGAGAGGAGAGAGGGATGAAGCCCTCCTCGTCGGGCTGCAGCCCGTCCCACTGCACCAGGAGGTTGAAGGCCGCCATCGTGTACGCCAGGCGGGCGCAGAAGTCGTCCCAGACCCGATGCATCACGTTCTTGAAGTGGCAGACCAGCGTCAACATCGACAGGACGGTCTCGACCAGCATGCGCTGGTTCCACTCCCCGCGCGGATAGACTTTCAGGTTTGGGGGATCGCCCGCCGCGCGATGGAAGTTGGCATCGGCCAACACCACCGTGGTGTCCTGCACGCCGGCCACGAGCCCTTGGAACTGGC
>JACQGX010000369.1 GCA_016199265.1 Chloroflexota bacterium
CAAAGTGCAAAGTGCAAAGTGCAAAGTGAGGATGCCTGTGGCTTCCACCTTGGAATTGGTTTAGGTCCACGGCGCTCCCCATCTCCGGCGCCTGGTCCCAACCGAAGGTCGCGGCGTGTAGGACCAGGTAGCGTCCTCGGTCGTGGGGAGCCAGCCGGCGCCGGCCTCCAGGTGGGTGTCAGGCTACTGAGGATGCGCTTGGCCGAGGCGGTGAAGTACGCCCGCGCCTGCCCCGCGGCGGCGTCGAAGCCGATCAAGATGTCGATCGTGTTGCCGCTGGCGGTCATCAGTGAGGACAGAGCGGCACTGGCAGGACTGCCCCGCAGCGCCACCAGCTTCCAGCCGTTCGCCAGCGCCAGCGACTGGGTCGGTAGCCCTGTTCGATCAGCCCCAAATGCGCCGCGCCCCCAGGTGAACGCGAAAAGATGTGTCCCTGCGCGATTGAGCGCTAGGTCAGGTATGACGACGTTTGGCAGTCCTGCATGTAAAGCCGCCCAACTGGCGGCGCGGTCGAAGGTTACTCATGCCTTCGCGACAGACAGGACCGTAGACCCGTAGCAGCTTGCCCCAGTCCCGACAGAGATCGTATTCGGAGCGCTGGCCGACGGGGCGACTTCTGGGGCTCCAGCGATCAACGGTGTACTGCGCGCCAATCGCTCCGCTTGCTCTCGCGCGCGAAGTAGGGCGTCCGGTGGAACATCGATCCCAGGACTCAGCCGCTGTCCGGCGAAGAATCGGACGGCGAGGTCGTCATCTGCCTCTCTATCTCGATCTCTGTCCTTAGGCGCCGGACGAGGCTGGCTCCTAAACCGAGTGCAAAGTGCAAAGTGCAACTCATGGTTCGCTCAAATCTGAGCAAGTTTGACGAGCCGGCGGCACGCTCTTGGTATGACCGAGACGCTGACCGTGACGAGTGAACGGGTGGACGATCTTCCTTTGTTGTTGGCGCAGATGGAGCGGATGGGGCTGGCCGCGGTGCTCGATGCCCACTTCCCGACCCACGGCAACTGGGTGGGGCTGAGCCTGGGGCCGACCACCGTGGTCTGGCTGGCCCACCTCCTCTCCCAGGGCGACCACCGGCTGAACCAGGTCCAGCCGTGGGTGGCGGCGCTCCGGGAGACCCTGGCACGGAGCCTGGGGCAGGCGGTGCGCCCCCTGGACGTGGCCGACGACCGCCTGGCCGCGGTGCTGCGCGCCCTCAGCGACGACGCCCGCTGGGCGGCCACCGAGGCCGCGCTGGGCCAGCGGCTCCTGCGGGTGTACGCGCTGGGGACGGAGCGGGTGCGCCTGGACAGCACCACCGCCAGTGGCGACGGGCCGGTGACCCCGGACGGGTTGTTCCAGTTCGGGCACAGTAAGGACCACCGGCCGGACCTGCCCCAGGTCAAGGTCATGCGGAGCACGCTCGACCCGCTGGGGCTGCCGCTGGCCACCGACGTGCTGCCGGGCCAGCGCGCCGACGACCCGCTGTACGTCCCCGCCATCGCGCGGGTGCGGGCGACCTTGGGCCGGCGGGGCCTGCTGTACGTCGGCGATGCCAAAATGGCCGCCCTGGAGACGCGCGCGGTGGTGCATGCCGGTGGTGACCACTACCTGTGCCCGCTGCCCGCGGGCCAATTGCCGGCCGACTGGCGGGAGACCTACCTGGCGCCGGTGGGGGCCGGGACGCAGCCCCTCACCCCCATCACGCGCACCGGGCCCGCTGGGCCGCCGGCGGTCATCGCCGAGGGCTTCGAACGGGAGGCGGTGCTGACCGCCGCCGTCGACGGGCAGCCGGTCACCTGGACGGAGCGGCGCCTGGTCCTGCGTTCGGTCCAGCAGGCCGAACGGGAGACCGCCGCGCTGCACGCCCGCCTGCGCCGCGCCCAGGCCGCCCTGGCCGCCCTGACCGTGCGCCGGCGGGGCAAGCGCCGGCCCCGCACCCTGGCCGCCCTGCAGCAGGCCGCCGCGGCCGTCATCGCCCAGCACCAGGTGGCGGGACTGCTCCAGGTAACCGAGGCGGCGGCGGGGCCGCCCCTCCGGCTGGGCGTGTTCCTGGACGAGGTGGCGGTGGAGACGGCCGTGCAGCGGCTGGGCTGGCGGGTGTATGCCACCGAGGCCCCCGCCGACGCGTTGCCGCTGGCGCAGGCGGTGCCGGCCTACCGGCAGGCCTACCTGATCGAGCACGGGTTCGGCCGGCTGAAGGGGCGGCCCCTGTCCCTGGCGCCCATGTACCTGCAGCGCGACGATCACGCCACCGGCCTCATCCGCCTGCTGACGCTGGCCTTGCGGCTGCTGACGGTGGTGCAGTACGCCATCCGGCAGCGCCTGGCCACCACCGGCGAGGCGCTGGCCGGCCTGTATGCCGGCCAGCCCACGCGGGCCACCGCCCGCCCCACCACCGAGGGCCTGCTGCGGGCGTTCCGGGGCCTGACCCTGACCATCGCGGCCGGGCCGGGGGTCGCCTTCTGTCAGCTCACGCCCCTGTCCACGCTCCAACAGCGCATCCTGGCTCTCCTCGACTTCCCGCTGGACATCTATGTGCGGCTGGCAGCACCGCCGTCGCCGCAACCGCCCTGAAAATGACCGAACCATGAGTGAAAAGTGCAAAGTGCAGAATGAAAGTGCCTTCCTGAGATGGAGTGTCGCTCAGTAAGAGCCTCACTCTGCACTTTGCATTGGAGGAACGACTATGGCTGGCCAGGCCGAACAGCAGACGATCGATATGGGCACCTCGATGGAAACCGAGGAAGGTCTGGCGATCATCGACAACCTGAACGCCGTGACCGACGTGCTCGCCATGGCCGGAAGCGAGGTCAAGTTCCTTGGGACGCCGGTGACGACCCTCACGAACGTCGGTCAGCTCGCCGGAGTCGACGTATTCTCGTGCCCCCGCGGCTGGTTTATCCTCTTCCGTGTGCCCGGTGGCCCCCACTGGTCCGTCGCCGGCTCCGACGCCTCCGAAGCCGTCGCCGCGATCGACGACGACGACCTGCGCGAGGTGGTGCGACAGCAGTTGCTGGCCGAGGGACTGCTGTAGTAGGCGGCATTTACCCTGCCAGCGCATGCGCGATGACCTCGTAAAGTGGCATCGCCTCTCCCTGTGCCCAGGCGCTCGCGAAGGCGTTCTCGTCCAGCCGGCTGCGCGCCGTGACTATCTGAGGCTCGTACTCGGGGCGCTCGGCACCGCCAGCGGCATGCGCCCGCGGGCCTGCCACTGCCCTAAGCCGTCCGAGGGCAGCCGTTCGTAGTGAGCGCCTTCGCGTTTCCCGGCTGCGGGGAACGCATTGAAGTGATCACGACCATCCACTACTCTCGGACTGCTCAGATACCGCTGACGCCCCTTCCCCGACTATTCCTGCAACGCACAGGCACTCACAGTGCGATGGCCTGCAACTGCAGACGAGGCGTATGTGCTGAGCAAAAACTGTGCCGCGACCCCTTGACAACGCACCAAACAGGAATATAATGGGCTCACCTCAGGCGCTGTGCGTCCAACTAAAGCGAGAGGGGGCTCGCGGAACGGTTGGGCGGGCGTGCACTGCGACCCGGCTGAACCTATCAGGGCTTGGCCGGCTTTTGTTTTGGGCGACCAGAAACGAGGTGAGCCACGCGGCGGACCCGACAACAAGCCGACACAAACCGACACGCGATCATCCGCGACCAGCAGGCCAATGAACGATCGACTACCCGCTCATTAACGCGCGATTAACGCGCGATTAACGGGTGTCGCCTACGATGGGCGCATGCTGAGACGTGGCGCTCGAGGAAGCGCCATCAACCTGCTTAAGGGAACGCGACCGACCGACGTAACTGCATGGTGTAGCTACCACTACAGCCTACCCCACGCAGCTACCAACACTTTCAAGAGGGCTCGCCTGCGAGCCGGGAGGGGACAATGTCGCACGTGATGCGGGTGCTCTCGCTGTTGGCTCTTCTCAGCTTGGTCTTGCCTGTGCCGCCGGCAGCGGGACAAGCGCCGACCGACCCACTCGGCGCGAAGCGCAAGCCGTCGGGGCAAGCGGGCCACTTCGCGATCCAGTCCGTCGCCGCGGCGCCGGGGCAATCCAAGAGCCTGGTCCACGAGGGCGCCACGCTTGAGATCGGCGCCGACGCGCTGGCGGCGGCGACCATTATCAGCGTCGCGCCACTGCGCGAGGATGACCTGCCGGCGCTCGACCCGGGGATGACCAACGTGACCTCGGGACCGCGGCGCGGCTACCGCTTCCTGCCGCACCCCATGCAGTTTCGGGACCCGATCCGGGTCACTCTCCCCTACGACCAGACGCTGCTCCCGCCCGGGCTGAGCGAACAGGACGTGCGGACCTTTTACTTCGACGACCAAGCCGGGCGGTGGAGGGAGCTGGAACGGGTGGCGGTCGACACTCAGGCGGGGGTGGTCGTCAGCCTGACCGACCACTTCACCGACATGATCAACGCCACGGTGACGGTGCCCAACCACCCGCAGCCACTGTCCTACAACCCCAACGGCATCGAAGACATCCAAGCGGCCGATCCGGGCGCGGGCATCACCCTGATCGAGGCACCACAGGCGAACAGCACGGGCGACGCGCGCCTCGTCCACCCGATCGAGGTGCCGCCCGGCCGCAACGGCATGCAGCCGCAGGTCGCCCTCACGTACAACTCGAGCGGCGGCAACGGCTGGGTAGGGCTCGGTTGGGACCTGGCGGTCTCCTCGATCACTATCGACACGCGCTGGGGTGTGCCGCGCTACGACGCCGCCAAGGAAACCGAGACGTACCTGCTCAACGGGGAGCAGTTGACTCCCGTCGCCCACCGGGGCGAGCTCCAAAACCGGTCTGCCGAGAAGACCTTTCACACCCGGGTCGAGGGCCAGTTCCGTAAGATCGTCAGGCACGGGAACGCACCAAGCTCCTACTGGTGGGAGGTCACTGACAAGAGTGGGACCCGCTTCATCTACGGCGGCGATCCGTGCCCGAACGCGGTCAGCCCCGGCTCCGTCCCCGGCTCCGTGCTGGCCGATCCCGCTGCGCCGGGCAACATCTTCCGCTGGATGCTCCGCGAGGTACGGGACACCCACGGTAACAGGATGCGCTACTGCTACGACGTCGTGGGTGGCGTGTGGGGGGGCACCGACGGGGAGCCGTGGCGGCAGATCTACCTAAGCAGCATAGCGTACACGGGTACGCTCACGGCCGACGGCCGGACGGTTGACGGCCCATATGAGGTGGTGTTTACCCGCGAGGCGGGCCGGCCGGATGTGGTCATCGACGGGCGGCCGGGGTTCATGACGGTCCTGACGGACCGCCTGGCCAGCATCGACGTCCGGTACAACCGCCAGGTGATCCGGAGCTACCGGATCGAGTATCAGGCGGTGGACTTCGCGCGGTTCGCTAAGAGTCTGCTTGCCGCGATCGCACTGCGCGGGCTGGATGGGAGCCAGGAGCTGTACCGGCACACCCTCGAGTATTTCGCCATGGAGCGATCAGGCGACGCCCTGTCCGCGTTCGACTCGGCCAGGATCTTCAACACGCCTCAAAATGCGCTCCCAGCCGGAAGTGGCCTGACGCGCAGCGAAGATTCGATCTCAGGTGGGGGCGGCTCGATAGGATTTGGGCTCACTGATAACATCAGCGCAACAATCGGGGGCGGCGGATTTGTGGGGGATGACTCGACCAAGCGCGCCTTCGTCGATTCCGCCGGCAAGGCTTTGCCCGGCTTTCTCGATGATCAGGGAAATGCGCTCGTAAGCTCGCTCGTTCCGTCCCAAAGCGGTCTCGCCACCAGCTTTGAGGCCGTCGCGCTTACCGGCATGCCGACGGAAGATGGCCTGGGGCACTCCGATCGCTCGGGCTGGAATGTTGTAGGCTCGATCAACTTTGCCGATATCGGCAAGCTCAGTGGCGAGTACGCGCAGACCTCGGTTGAAGACGACCACATCGTAGCCGACATGGATGGCGATGGGCTGGTCGATCTTGTCTCCATCGAAAACGGCTGCGTGAAGGTGCTGCTGAACGACGCAGGAAAGGCGTTCCGTAACCCGGACACGGGCAGCCCGTGCTGGGGCAACCTGAACCTCGCCGGCCTGCCGCGCAGTCATCCGGACCGCGCGAGTGACCTCAAGGACGCGTCGTTCCTGGTTGACCCGCTCGTGCGTTGGACGGCGCCGATCGCCGGCACTGTTACCGTCACCGGCCCCATCCAGAAGAGCGCCGCCGGCGGAGACGGCGTGACGGCGGAGATCTTTCACGGAAGCGCGCTGCTCTGGCGAAGGACGTTCGCCGGGGCTGACGTGGCCCCCTGCACGCCGTCGGGCACGAACGGCTGCAATGGCGCCCCCCTCTCTGTTCCCGTCACGGCGGGCGATCAGCTCTACTTCAAGGTTGATGCGATCGACGACACGGCCAATGACGCAGTGGGCTGGAACCCGACCGTCACCTATCAGGTGGATCCCAATCTGTTGCCGCTGCGTGAGCCCTACGGCCCATTCATCTACGCCTTCTCGCAGCAGGAGGATCATCGCTTGGCTGGCCGCCCGTTAGTGCAGTGGATCGCGTCGGCCGAGGGCACCGTCCGTGTCCGTGGCTTCTTGACGAAGCTGACCACCTCCGACCACGTGACGTTCCAGGTGGAGAAGAACAAAGACCTTCCAGGCGAGAGCCTGATCTTCTCGCAGACCTGGTCTGCTGACAGTGTGACGGTAAGTCCGGCGCCATTGCGGGGCCGCGTGCCTTTCGAGGTGCCTCAGGAGATCCCGGTCGCCAAGGGCGACACGCTGACCTTCCGCGCCAGGTCCGATGCCCCGTTCGATCCGGACCGCGCCCGGTGGGAGCCCCAGGTCGAGTACACCAGGTTTTGCCGTCCTGAACCCGGCGCGTCTCCGGTCTGTGGCCCGATCGTGGGTACCCCGTTGCCGAGCGGACAGGTGATCTACCGGATCCAGGGTGATCCGGATCCCAACCTGACGATCCCGGCCGCCGCGGTGGTGCAGCCCGCCCAGGTGCGGTATCCGGTCTTCCGGTGGCGCTCCCCCGAGTCGGCGCCGCAACAGGCCACCAAGGTCCTTCGCGCGCCACGCACGGGCAGTCTGCCGATCACGATCCGGTTCGGCGGAAGCGGGACGGTGCCCTCTACGGTCCTGGTCCAGGGAGTGCATCGGCTCTTCTTCAAGCACACGTATCCGGTGATTCCGCCGGGCGAGGACATCCAACCCATTCAGCTGACGGTCGATGCGACACAGGGTGAGGAGTTCTTCTTCACCGTGCTGACGCCCACTGACGCAAGCGCCCCTATAACCGTCATCGTCGACGGCGCGGACCAGACGAGCGTCGTTAACTTCCGGCATCCCGATCCCTCCGCCCCAGTCGATGATACGCCGAACACCATCCCGAGCGATCCTATGTCCGGCGGCTATCACAGCTGGTCGGTGGGAGACTGGAAGGGCACCCAGCCGTTCGATCCCAGCCAGATTGTGTACCCGGCGACCAGCTCCACCGATCCCACCGATCCCACCCCGGACCCTACGCGCCCCTACGGCTTGGCGTTGCCGGTTGTGCAGGTCACGGCCGCCGGGCCACGGCTGCTGTGGGCCGGCCGCGGCTTCGACAGCTATGTCGCCGCTGGCGAGATGAAGCCGTCGCGGCTCGTTTCGCCGACTTTGGTGCGTACAGGCCCCAACCAGCTTCGCGCCGCGAGCACGTGGAACCTTCACGTCGGCGCCGGGGTAGCCATTCGAAGCCAAGGAGTGAAGGACATCGCGAGCCTGGGCGTTGGCGTCAGCATTGGCGACGCCAGCACTGACATCGATGTCCTTGACTTCAACGGCGACGGCTACGCAGACAGCATCTCCGCCGGTACCGTCCGTTTCAACGATGGCCGTGGCGGCTTTTCGGAAGAGAGCATTCCCGGCCTGGGGATCGACGGGTCACTCCGAGAGGTCGTCAACCGCAACGTGGGTGTCAACGCGGGCGGCAAGCCCTTCAACGTGATCAACGCCAGGGGCAAGACGAGCAAGATCCTCTCCACCGAGGTTAGCGCCGGCCTCGACTATGGCCTGTCGTCGACCCACGTCGAGCTCCCCGACATCAACGGAGATGGCCTGCCTGACCAAGTCCGCACCGACGGGAACCACGTGCTGGTCAGGCTGAACTTCGGCTACCGCTTGGGGCGCGAATTCGAGTGGCCGCGCGGCACAGCTTGGGAAAACGGGTGGGTCATTGACGACGGGACTTCTGTCCAAGGCATTATCGGACAGGGCTTCAAAGCAGCCTTCGAAGGCGATGTGAACACCGACGCTTCCCTCAGGCTCCAGGATACCGGCTCGGACAACGTAGAATTCGGAGCGAGCTATGGCGGCCTTAGGGTTGGCGGAGGCGCAGGCGCGGGTTGGACGTTCTCGATCGCCCGCACCCTCACGGATCTCAAAGACGTCAACGGCGACGGGCAACCCGACCTGATCATGCGCGTGCCTGGCCACAACGTTCTGCGTGTCAAGCTGAACCTGGGGGACCGCTTCGACGACGAGCGGCTGTGGACGCTGCCGGCCGACTGGGATGTGACGGTTGATGACCGGAATTACATGTTCTTGCGCACCGAGGACGCACTCGGTTACAACCGCTCCCGGAACTTCACGGTCAGCGCCTCGGTCGGATCTTGCTTCGGCATTTGCTTTGGTGTCTCGGCCTTCCATACGTCTGGCGCTGGCTCCTCGCACATGGGCCTTGAGGACATCGATGGTGACGGTAAACCCGACTTCGTGTTGAAGAAGGATGGCGATCCTAACCTGCGGGTCAAGCTCAATCTCGTCGGCAAGGCGAACCTCCTCAAGACGGTCCGGCGCCCCTTGGGCGCCACCATCAGCCTCGACTACCAGCGCAGCGGGAACACCTACGAGCATCCCGAATCGCGCTGGGTGCTGTCCAAGGTCGTGGTGTTTGACGGTTACTTCGGCGACGGCGACGCCGAGGTGGTTGATACTCATACCGGTGGTACCCAACATGTCACCCAGTTGACAAGCTTCCGCTACGACAACGGTTTCTACAGTCGCCTGGAGCGGGAGTTCTACGGCTTCCGGACCGTCACCGAGGAGCACCGGAACCCCGGCAACGCCGACGCCCTGTACCGCACGATCGCGCGGAGCTACCACAACGAGGCCTTCTACAACCGCGGCCTGCTGGCGAACGAAGTGACCCTTGATGCCCAGGGTCGGAAGTTCATCGAGACGGCCAACAAGTATGAGGTCGTGGCGGTCGCCGACGGGGCAGCTCGGCCCGGCCTCGAGGATCTCACTGCCACCCGCTTCCCGCAGCTCATCCGCACGGACGAGCGTTTCTACGAGGGCAATCCTACCCCGGGCAAGAGCACGTACACCGAACACCAGTACGACGCGCTCGGCAACGTGACCCGCTTCTTCGACGCCGGCGACGAGGGGCCCCAGGACGACGTCACCGCGACCATCGACTACTCCTCCGCGCAGGCCGGCTGCGTGAACTCGTACATCGTCGGCATTTCCACCAGCATCAAGGTGACTGCAGGCGGCGCGGTCCTGCGCCGCCGCGAGGCCGACGTCGACTGCGCCACCGGGAACGTCACGCAGGTCCGCCAGTTCCTGGACGACAAGACCGCCGCCGCGACCGACCTGGCGTACTTCACGAACGGCAACCTCAAGGAGGTCACCGGACCCGCGAACAAGAACGGGCAGCGCTACCGGCTTGCCTACGAGTACGACCCGGCGGTCCAGACCCACATCACGAAGATCACGGACAGCTTTGGCCTCGCCTCCTCGGCGACGCACAATCTCAAGTACGGCGCGGTCGAGACCACCACCGATACCAACAACAACAAGACAACCTACGCTTACGACGCCTTCGGACGGGTCGAGAGCATCACCGGACCGTATGAGCAAGCCAAGAGCACGCCGACCATCCGGTTCGAGTACCATCCGGAAGCAAAGGTGCCGTGGGCGCTGACCAAGCACCTCGACCCGTTCCGCGGCGCGAACGACCCGATCGAGACCGTGCTGTTCGTAGACGGCCTCAAGCGCGTGCTCCAGACCAAGAAGGACGCGACCGTCCACGCGGGCCCGAACACGCCCGCGCAGGACGCCATGATCGCCTCGGGGCGGGTCACGTTCGATTTTGCCGGCCGTACCGTCGAGCAGTTCTACCCGGTCACCGAGCCGAAGGGCACCCCGGTCGTGTTCAACGCCGACCGTGACGCCGTCGAGCCTACGCGCATGGAGTACGACGTCCTGGATCGCGTCACCAAGACCACGATTCCGGACGACACCTCCACCACTATCGCCTACGGCTTCGGCCCCGACCGCTCCAACGCCACCCGGTTCGAGACCACCGTCACCGACGCCAACGGCATCCAGAAGAAGACCTACCGCGACGTGCGCGACCTGATCACCAGTGTCAAGGAGTTCCACACCCCGCCCAATGGCACGAGACAAGACATCTGGACGAGCTACGCCTATGACCCGCTCGAGCAGCTCGTGGAGGTAAGAGACGACAAGAACAACGTCACCAAGGTCGCCTACGACAACCTGGGCCGGCGGACGAGCATCGACAACCCCGACACGGGCAAGACGGAGATGGTCTGCGACCTGGCCTCGAACGTCGTCGCCAAGATCACGGCCAGCCTCAGAGCCGAAGGCAAGCGGATCACCTACGACTACGATTTCACCCGGCTCAAGAGCATCAAGTATCCCAACTTCCCCGGGAACAACGTCAGCTACGCCTACGGCCCACCCGGGGCGCCGAACAACCGCGCCGGGCGCATCACCGTCGTCACCGACCAGTCGGGCAAGGAGGAGCGCTTCTACGGCAAGCTGGGCGAGGTCACGAAAGAGAACAAGACGCTCGTCATCAACTTCATATCCAGGGTCTACACCACCGAGTACGCCTACGACACCTGGGGGAGACTCCAGACGCTGACCTACCCCGACGGCGAGGTCCTGACGTACAAGTACGACGCCGGCGGCTTGGTCACCAAGGCCATCGGCCAGAACGGGGGCCAAACCTACGAGTACCTCAAGCGCCTGGAGTACGACAAGTTCGAGCAACGCGCCTTCGTGGAGGCGGGGAACGGCGTCCGCACCACCTACGCCTACGATCCGCTCAACCGCCGCCTCGCCGCCCTCAAGGCCGGCAAAGGATCGGGGAGTCTCTTCCAGAACCTGTCCTACGCCTACGACAAGGTGGGCAACGTCCTGACGGTGGCGAACGACGTGCCGGTGGCGCCGCCGCCGCAGTTCGGCGGGCCCACCACCCAGACGTATACCTACGACGACCTCTACCGCTTGACGGAGGCCAAGGGAACGTACACAGTCCACCCCAGGCAGACCAATCGCTACGCCCTATCGCTCACCTACGACACCATCCACAACATCCTCTCCAAGGAGCAGGTGCACGAGCTCGTGCAGCCGAACGAGCCGCCGGGCACCGAGCCGAAGACCAGCTATAGCTGGACCTACAGCTATGACGGTCCCCGCCCGCCCGCGCCCACGCGGATTCAGGACCGGCGCCCCATTGCAGACCGGCGTCTCGACGACAGGACCTTCAGGTACGACGCCAACGGCAACCAGTTGGGCTGGACCCACGACCACTCGGGCGCACGACGGAGCATCACCTGGGACGAGGAGAACCGCGTCCAAGGCGTCGCCGACCCCGGCGTCGTCATGGCCTATACGTACAACGATGCGGGGGAGCGCGTCACCAAGGCGGGCAACGCGGCGGACATGGTGTACGTCAACCAGTACCTCACTATCCGCAGGGACACGTTCGGCACCAAGCACGTCTACGCCGGCACGACCAGAGTGGCCTCCAAGTTCGTGACCTTGGATCTGGGGAGAAGCCCCCCAGGCCGCCCGCCTTTCCCGCGTGAGAGGGACCTGTTCTTCTATCACCCGGACCACCTCGGGAGCACCAACCACGTCACCGATACCGACGGCAAGCTCTACGAGCACCTACAGTATTTCCCGTTCGGCGAGACCTGGATAGAGGAGTCGGCCAACCCCCAGACCGGCACCCAGCGCAGCCCCCTCTACCGGTTCACCGGCAAGGAACTGGACGAGGAGACCGGCCTCTACTACTACGGCGCCCGCTACTACGACCCGCGCATCGGCCAGTTCAACTCGGCGGATCCGCTATTGTCACGCCGCCCCGAGCGAGGTCTCGGTGACCCGCAGTTCATCAACGTCTATGCCTATGCCAAGAACAATCCCGTCATGTACATTGATCCAACTGGAGAGGACTACCTCGACGACTTTAAGTATGCCTACAAAGAGATCTATAGATCGTACAAACGCGGCATCACAGCTATCCAGGCCGACGTTAGTGAGACTTCAGCCACAATCGGAGATGCCGCATTTAATGCGGGGGCTAGAAATCATACCATACTTGCCGGCACAGCAGCAACAGCCTACGAACTAGTCGCTGGACTTGGTGTAGGCCTTCTCGGGATTGGCCTTCTGCCAGAGGCCGTGTACAATGCTCCTGACCAGATTGCTCATGGGGCCTCGGAGATATATCTTGGAGTCAGTGAAAGCAATACCGAGCGAGCACTTCTGGGCGCGGCCGAGGCATCTGGCGGTGTCGCAGCGGTTGCGAGCGGCGTAGCGGTTGCCGGTGGGGCAGGCGGAGTGGCCGCCAGGCGGGCCTTCACGCCGCGAGGCACCGCCGTGTTCTACAACGTCCCCAAAAATCAGGCTGCAGCGTTTGCTAGGCAGCGGGGCGCGTCGATACTTGCTGATACACCTGGCGGCGCCGTCCTGAACGCCATAGAGCGAGCGGGCATACGTGTCCCAGGTCGGGTGTGGAGAGCAGCTTCGGCCCTATATGCGACTGCCGCGGCAGCGTCGAAGCATCCGGTTATGAGCCTCGTCTTGCCGAGGTCCGGTCGCACGATATGGGGAACTGTGGAGCGTCCTATTTTGAGATCGGCTAACAAGCCCGTGCAAGTTCATCTACCAGTAGTGCCTTGAACCGCTAGATTCTGGAATGAGCGGCTGAAGGCCGTCGTAGCCGTTCACGGGGTGCCGGCTACGGGTAGCGGGCAGGAGGCAGGGGACGGATTGGCCGCGCTGCACCGCCGTGCAGGCGGCGGTGAGGTAGTCCAACGCTGAGCGGCCCTGCTGCTTGCAGGTGGCCGTGATGCTGAGGAGCCGCTCCACTCGTGGGTGAGGGCCACGCCCCGCCGGGCCGACGCGGTCGGCCGGTCCCTGGAATCGCGTGTCAGGTGGGCCCGGTTCACCTGGCGCTGGTCGACCGCCAGCACCGCGGTGGCGGGCAGGCTGCTGTACCCGACGCTGCTGCTGCTCACCGGTCTGCCGGGGGTGCTCTGCCAGGCCACATGGCGCGCCACGTCCGCCCTCAACTCTCCACGATTCCGAGCAGCAGCAAATGGGGGGCCGATCGCTCAGGTAATTCTCTGGCCCATCGTGGTCGCCGTCACCGATGACCGACGGGCTGCCGCGAGTGTCATGCAAGCCGCCAGCGGCCACTGAGACTGAAGCGTGGTTGTTCACAATTTCAGGAATAGCGCCACCGGAACCGTGTCAACGCCGGGTCTGCGGGCTACGGGCCTGGCCTGCCGTATAGGCTGGCTCAGGACGAGGCCGCCGCCCAGAAGGCAGCCAGTGGCCGCGCGGGGACTCCCTCTCTCCTGAGCGGACGCGAATTGTGAAATGCTGAAACTACACCACCAGCCTCAGCGACTGTGCAAACACGCAGGCACAACACACAGGGAAAGGCGTGAACGCCAGAGTGAACCATCGTCGGTTATGCGTATCGCCACGCGGTGTCGACACATCGTGATGTGCCTGGCGCCGTCGTTCTGAAGGGAGGCAACCCAAATCCTGCGCAGATTCCGTGCCGTTTCGCCCAACTGGTTCACTTGGGGGTTAGGCGCCGCTTAGGCGCCGCGGCCATCGCTGTCCTCGGCATGGGCGGGGTAGCGGTGGTCAGGGCGCACGGCGGTGACAGCGCGAGGATTCATGCGTGCGTCATGAGCCGTGTCGGTTTCGTTCGCATCGTCGGCCCCAACGACGCGTGTAGGCAGAACGAGACAGCACTGGACTGGAACGTTCAGGGCATGCAAGGGCCGCCCGGGCCGGCTGGCCCGCAGGGGCTCCAGGGACCGGCCGAGGCTCCGGGCATCAGCGGCTATGAGGTGGTTACGGCGGCGAGTGCCTACGACAGCAAGTTCCTGCACGTGGCAGAGGCCCGGTGCCCGGCTGGCAAGAGGGCTATCGGCGGTGGCGCCTACCTGATCGATGACCAGCGGTATGCTCTGGGAAGCAGCGCGCCATGGCCCGTTGGTGCGCCCGGCACGGCACCGAACGCGTGGCGCGCCGCCGCGACCAGACTGCCGTCAGCTACCGAGAGATCGCAGCTCGTCGCCGTAGTCATCTGCGCAACCGTAGCGCCGTAGTACGCTCGGACGACAGGGCTGCCGAGTTAAGGGCGGGGACCCAATGGAGCGCCGCCGCGAGTGGCCAGTAACGGTCTCGACCACAGGCATGCTGAGGCCGGCCATCCCGGCGACGGACCTCACGCCTTGCCCAGTGTGCGTGCGGCGCAGAGGGGTGGCCAAGGCGCCCGCCGCGACCGTGGGCGAAGCGAAGGGCACGGACGGAGGTGAGGTGTCATCGGCCGGGCCTACGCAGCCGGCGTGAGAGCTACGTCCACGCCGCTGACGGGCGGAGCCGCTGCAGCGGACGACGATGCGACCGCCTCACGCGGGCGTCGACAGTGCGCTCACTATGCCGGCCGCTGCCGGGTTCACGCGGCAGGGGGCGGGGCAGCGCGCTCAGTGACGTATGCGGCGACGCCCCGCACCTGGTGTCAATCGGCGGCTGTAGGTGCACCAGCGGGAGTCGACACTGCGGAATTGACGCTGGGGGCACCGTTGCACCTCAACAACTTGCGCAGCGACACGCAGCGACAGACAAAGTGGCGCGCGCGCTGCGACTCGTCGGACCTACGTCACGCCGTTGACCGGCGTGAGCACTACGTCGGTGTGGCGATCGGTGTCGCCCGCTTCAGCAGGTACCGGAAGGTGCGGCCCAGCCGCTCGGCCCCGTGGTTGGTCGCCGCCCCATACGGCTGGCGCAGGAACTGGCTGGGCCGCTAACAGCGCAAAGGTCAGCGATCTGCTGCACCCGCCGGAGCGGCGTGAGCCGGGCGCAGGTCGCGTTCGTTGGCCAGTGTTCGTATCGGGTCTGGGCGTCCGAGAGGGCGCAGCGGGTGCCGGCAGTGCGGTCGCCGGTATGCAGACCTAACCGTCAGGCGCGACCACGGCGGCTGGCGTACTTCGTACGGGCTATCTAACGCACAGACTCTCGCCGAGATAGGCCCCGCCAACTGGTATCACCTCACGACTGGTTGCCGCTCGCCGTGCACGGCGTTACACTTCTACTAGAGTGAGACGCCGTTGCGCATGGCGCAACGGCGACGTGGATTGATGATTACCCGTCCGCAACGGAGCGCGCGCGGCGAGCGCAGTGGTACCATCCAATCGGTCGAGCGTGCGGTCGCCGTCTTGAAGCTGTTCGGCGAGGCCGAGCCCGAATTGGGCGTGACCGAGCTTGCCCGACGACTCAAGCTGCATAAGAGCACCGTTTCCCGCCTGCTTTCTACGTTGGAATCAGGCGGTTTTGTTCAGCAGGATCCGCTCAGCGGCCGCTACCGCTTGGGGCTCCAGCTCGCGACGTTGGCCGGGTTGGCTCTTACGCAATACGAGTTTCGCGATATTGCCCGGCCCCTCCTGCAGGAGCTGGCCACGCGCTCGGGAGAGACGATTACGCTGTCGGTGCTCGACGGCGACGTCGCGGTCAACATCGAGCAGGCGCTGGCGCCCAACCCGGTGAAGCACCTGGGCTGGATCGGCCGCCGGTTGCCGCTGCACTGCACTGCGGCCGGGAAGCCGCTGCTGGCGTTCTTGCCGGCCGCGCAGATCGATCGGTTGCTTTCGCGCCCGCTGGAGCGTTTCACGGCCCGGACGGTCACGAATCCGATGCTGCTGCGGCGCGAGCTGGAGCACGTGCACGCGCAGGGCTTCGCCATCGCGCAGGAGGAGTATGAAGTCGAGCTGAGCGCGGCCGGCGCGCCGGTGCGCGACCATCGCGGTGAGGTGGTGGCCAGCATTACGGTATCGGGGCCGAGCTTCCGGCTCCCGCTCCAGCGCATGGTCGAGCTCGGCGGCGCCGTCCGCGCCACGGCCGATCGCATCTCGGCACAACTGGGTCACCGCCCGGCAGGCGCCGCGGTGATGGCGACCACACGCCCGCACGCTCAGACGAGAGAGGCACTGCCGGCCGCGCCGGTCACCCGTACGCCGGCCGGTCCCGGGAGGGCGGTGGGGGTTGCCGGCCGCGCCGGAGGCGCCAAAGGCGTCCGCCGGCCACAGGTTGGCATCGCCGGACCGGTGTTTGGCAGTTGAGTGGGTGATCGGCGACAACAAGGCAATCCACCATCCTGGCACTTTCGTCATTAGGAAGGGAACGCACGTCATGGCAAAACGAGAACCACAAAGTCACGGAACGGAGCGGACGTCGCTCGTGATCCGGGTCGCCGGCGAAGCCGGCGAGGGGATCAAGAAGCCTGGCGAGCTCCTCATTCAGGCGGCGACGCGCGCCGGGTTCCAGGTGCTGACCGATTTCAGCCCGCCATCCGAGATCAAAGGCGGGGTGTCGTTCTTCCAGATCCGCCTGAGCTCGCGGCAACTGTACACCCGCGGCGATTCACCGGACGTGCTGCTCTGCTTCAACCAGGAAGCGTTCGAGGTCAACATCCAGGAGCTCGCCAAGGGTGGTCTGCTGATCTACGACCCGGACACGGTGACCCCGGAACGGACGGAGAGCTACCGCCTACTCGCGTTCCCGATGGAGCGGATCGCGTCCAAAGAGCTGAGAATGCCGATCGTGAAGAACGTCGTCGCGCTCGGCGGCATGGCGGCGCTCTTCGGCCTCGAGACCGAGCAGCTTTACCAGCTCATCAACGAGCTGTGGGCCCGAAAGGGCGAAGCGGTCGTTCAGACGAACTACAAGGCGCTCGATGCCGGCATCAACTACGTGCAGGAGAACGTCCCGTCAGAGCAGCGCGCCACCTACCGCGTCGCGCCGGGCCGGCCGAGCCGCGACAACATGGTCGTCTCCGGCAATCAGGCGACCGCGCTCGGCGCCATCGCCGCCGGCTGCTCGTTCTTTGCCGGCTATCCGATCACGCCGGCGAGCGACATCATGGAGTTCCTCGCCGTGGTGTTGCCGAGCGTCGGCGGCGCGGTCATCCAGGCCGAAGACGAGATCTCGGCGATTAACATGGTGCTCGGCGCGAGCTACGCCGGCAAGCAGGCCATCACGTCGACCTCCGGCCCCGGTCTTTCGCTGATGATCGAAGCGCTTGGCCTGGCGACGATGGCCGAGCTCCCCTTGGTCGTCGTCGACGCGCAGCGTGCCGGCCCCTCGACGGGTATGCCGACGCGCCACGAGCAGGGCGACTTGTACCTGTGTGCCTTCGGCGGCCACGGCGAGGTGCCGCGCATCGTGCTCGCGGCGACGTCGGTCGAGGACTGCTTTAGCCTGGCAGTTGCCTCGTTCAATTTGGCCGAAAAGTACCAGACGCCGGTGATCTTGATGACCGACACCGTCGTCGCGGTGCGCACCGAAAGCATCAAGAAGCCGGACCTGTCCAAGATCACGATCGAGCATCGACTGACGTGGCAGCCGGGCACGAACGGCCACGGCAACGGGCAGGCGAATGGCGCGGCCAAGCCCTACGACGAGAGCGAAGACGGCTACCGGCGGTACAAGCTGACGCAAGACGGCATCTCGCCGATGGCGATTCCCGGCACCGAGGGCGGACAGTACGTCGCGATGGGGCTCGAGCACAACGAGAAGGGCCGTCACCGCCCGGACCCGCGGACGCACACGCGCATGACGCAGAAGCGATTCCGCAAGATCGAGCAAAGCGCGCAAGACGCGCCGCCGCCGGTGACACACGGCAATCCAAGCGCCGAGATCGGCATCATCACCTGGGGATCGACCGCCGGCGCGGCAATCGAAGCGATCGACACGCTCGCCGCCCAGGGCATCGACGTCTGCCTGCTGGCGCCGCGAATCCTCCTGCCGCTGCCGGACGAACAGGTGGGCGAGTTCATGCGCACCAAGAAGCGCATCGTCGTGCCGGAAGTGAACTACCGGGGCCAGCTTGCCGACGTGCTCCAGGCGAAGTATCCACGTCCGGTCGTGCGCATCAACGTCTACGGCGGACGCCCCATGCTCGTCGGTGGCCTGGTCGACGTGCTGCGCCAGGTCGCCTCGGGCGAGATCGAGGCGGGACGCGTCGAGCTGAACCCAATTATTGGAGACCTGGACGAGCTGGTGACGCCGGACGATCTTCTGGCGCCGGTGGAAGCACGTTAAGAGAATGCAAAGTGCAAAATGGAAAGTGCAATATGGCCTATCTGCCAGGTGCAAACGGAGCTCGTAAACCCACACCGTTCATTTTGCACCCTTCGGCTGCGCTCAGGGCATGCTTTGCA
>JACQGX010000381.1 GCA_016199265.1 Chloroflexota bacterium
CATCTGGCCCTCCGCTTGGGTGATGAGGGTACCATGCCAGGGAACGGTCAGCGGTCAGCGGTCAGCGCTCAGCAGTCAGCTCGGAGCGGTCAAGCAGCGCTCTCTTCCTGCTGCTGAAAGCTGACCGCTGAAAGCTATCTCAACAGTCCGGCTAGCTCGCCGAGGTGGATGGCGGTGCTGATGACGACGGCGCCGATTCCGAGGCGCTGTTGGCGCACTGCGGGATGGGCGACGCCGGCGGCGGCGTCGCGGATGATCTCTCGGTACCACGGGAAGAGGCCAAGGGGGAGGCCTGTGATTGGGAAGAAGTCGATGGCAACGGCTTCGTGGCTGAGACGAACGGCACCGCCGGCAGGAGTGCAGACGTAGACGGGCGAGCGATGGGGTCGAAAGCCGGTGCGGTGATACCAGCCGAGCAGCCGTTCGAGACGTACTTCGAGGCCGGTCTCTTCGCGCACCTCACGGCGCAGGCCGCCGGCGGGGTTCTCGTGTGGTTCGAGATACCCGCCGGGCAATTCCCATGCGCGGGGGCTCGTGCGCTTCAACAGCAGCACTTCGTGCCCGCGGATACCCCGGCGAAGGATGACCGCCTGGGGGATCACTGGCCCGCCGCCGCGCTCGTAACCGGGCAGCTCCGGGAACAGACGTAGAACCGGTTTGAGGACTGACTGGAGTACGAAGGGTGAAACGTGAAGCGCGAAACGTGAACTCAAAGGCGCGGCAATTCTCCAACGGCACCCCTTGCTGATGGCGTTGGTTCGTCGCTCACGTTTCACGTTTCACGCTTCACGTTCCACGTTTCACGCGCTCACAGCGCCATCCGTGCGATGAGGCCGCCGTCGACGAGGATCGTCTCGCCGGTGATGTAGCTCGCGTCGTCGCTGGCGAGGAAAGCGGCGAGCGGGCCGACGTCGCTTGGGTAGCCGACGCGCCCGATGGGGATGCGCTTGCCCATCGCTCCCGGATCGTAATTGGGGTTCGTCTTAAAGTAGCGCTCGACTTCGATCGCGCCCGGCGCGATGGCGTTCACGGTGATTTGGTGCGGCGCGAGCTCGATCGCCAGCGCTTTGGTGAACATGCTAATGCCGCCCTTGGTGGCTTCGTAGTGGGCGTGTCGCGTCGTCGCCGCGAAGCCATGGACGGAGCTGAGATTGATGATGCGCCCGCCCTTGCCCTGCCGCACCATGTGCCGCGCCGCCTGCTGCGAGCAGAGGTACATGCCGCGCAGGTTGATGGCGAACGTCGCGTCCCACGTCTCTTCGTCGAGCTCGAGGAACGGCTTGGGCCACGTGACTCCCGAATTGTTGACCAAGACGTCGATGCGGCCCAGCTCGGCGACGGTCGCATCGACGAGCCCGCGCGCCTCTTCGCTCTTACTGACGTCGGCGCGGCGGAGCAGGACGCGCCGCCCGAGCTGCTCGATCTTTGCCGCGGTCTCGCGCGCGCCGGCTTCGCTGCCGTGGTAGCTCACCGTAATATCGGCGCCTGCCTCGGCGAGCGCGAGCGCGATGCCCACACCGATCCCGGTGCCGGCTCCAGTGACGCAAGCGATTTTCCCCGTGAGCTTCTGATCGACCATCCAGCGCTTTCTCCGTGTTGGAGTGTACCCTGAAGTGGCGGTCCCCTTCAGCGGATTCGGGCCAGGAGAGCAAGAACGATGGAACAAGAGCATGTGTTGCCGGCCAAGGCGGCGGTCATCGGCGCCGGGCTGATGGGCACGGGGATTGGCGTGGTGCTCGCGACGGGCATTCCGTCGGTGGCGCTGATGTCGAGATCGCGGGAGTCGCTCGACCAGGCACGCCGGCGGGCCGAGCGGTACACGAGCGATCTGGCGCGCCACGGAATGCTGCCGGTGCCGGCGGAGACGGTGCTCGACCGATTGCGCTTCACGACTTCGTTGGAGGACGCGGTCGATGGCGCCGGGTTCGTCGAGGAGTCGATTTTCGAGGACGCCGCCGCGAAGACGGAGTTGTTCGGGAGGCTGGACGAGCTGCTGCCGGAAACGGTCGTGCTGAGCAGCAATACGTCGGCGCTGCCGATCGCCGAATTCGCGGGCAAGGTGCGCCACCGCGGCCGCGTGCTGATCTCACACTTCGTGCAGCCGGCGCACGTCGTGCCGGTGTTGGAGGTGGTGAAGGGCGACGAGTCCTCGCCGGTGGCGGTCGAGCAGGCGCTCGCAATGTGGAAGGCGCTCGGGCGCGTGCCGCTGCTGATGCGGCGCGACGAGCCGGGATTCCTGATCAACCGGCTGCAGCACGCGCTGATTCGTGAGGCGGTGCGGCTGCTGGCGGAAGGGTTGGCAAGCGCCGAGGACATCGACGCGGCGGTGCAGTACGCGCTGGCGCCGCGGTTCATCACCGCGGGGCCACTCAAGCAGCGCGACGTGAATGGCCTGCCGATGCACATCCGCGTGGCAACGCGTCTGTGGCCGGAGCTGGACACGCCAGACCGTGCCGGAGTGGCGCTGGGGTACCTCCGGTCGCTCGTCGAGTCGGGTGCGCGGGGGCTGGAAAACGGCCGAGGGTTCTACGACTGGTCGGAGCGCGACACCGAGGCGGTGCGGCGCACGCTCGACGAACAGCTTCTCTCGCTCACGCAAGCGTCGATGGCGCTGCGCGGCACGGTGTGAGCGGCTCGGCTGCTACTGGCCGATGAGGAGCCTGAAGATGACGTCGGCGATGACGCCGCCGGCGCCGCCGAAGAGCGCCACCAAAAGGATGCCGGCCACCCACAACCCGAGATAGCGGGGCCGGCCGGGATCGCCGGCACGTGAGGTCTCTTCTGCCATGTGCGATCAAAAGGATAGCGAGTGACGTGGCGGAGCGTCCACCTCAGAGGAATGTAGACCGTAGACTCTGGGCATGGCCGCTCCCGATGGCGTAGGCGTTCCGTAGGGGCGTATGGCTATACGCCCAGGGGCCGCGATCGGGCGTATGCCATACGCCCCTACGGAACGCCTCGGACACGGCATAATCCTACGGAGCGCTGATGGCCAGGTGCCTTCGGTGAATCGATCGGAAGGAGAGTCGTTTGTGAAGCTAGGGCTTGTTACTTACCAGCTCGGGAAGGACTGGGACGTCCCGACGCTGATCGAGAAGCTGACCGCGCTGAAGTACGAGGGTGTGGAGCTGCGGACGGGGCACGCGCACGGCGTCGAAGATTCGTTGTCGCCAGAGGGACGCGCCGAGGTGCGCAGGCGATTCGCGGACTCGCCGATCGCGCTCGTCGGCTTGGGCTCGACGTTTGAGTACCACTCGCTCGACCCGCAGGTGGTGCGGAACAACATCGAGGGCACGAAGCGCTACTGCGAGCTGGCGAAGGACGTGGGCGCACAGGGCGTGAAAGTGCGGCCGAACGGCGATCAGGAAAAGGCCGGCGTGCCGCGCGACCAAACGCTCGAGCAGATCGGCCGCGCGCTGCGCGAGTGCGGACAGGCGGCCTTGGATAACGGCGTGCAGATTCGGCTCGAGATGCACGGCTCAGTCGGCGACGCCGTCGACATGCGGAAGGTGATCGACGTCGCGGATCACCCCAACGTCTGGCTGTGCTGGAACTCAAACGCTCGTTTCGACGTCGACGAGAACGGCTCGGTCAAGCGCGACTTCGCTATGGTCAAGGACAAGATCGGCCTCGTCCACCTGCACGATCTGACCGACGAGGCGTACCCGTGGCGCGAGCTATTGGGCCTGCTCAAGCAGAACGGCTACGACGGCTACTGCCTCGCCGAATGCTCGCCGCCGTCCCCCGACCCGCAGCGCGTCCTCCAATACTTCCGGGCGCTCTACTACGCCTACGGTGGATAAGTTCACCACGGAGACACGGAGACACGGAGAAGTTCGGAAGTCGATGGAACCGCAGATGAACGCAGATGATGATTGGCTGTATTTGCGTTCCTTTGCGCTTATTTGCGGTTTCCGTTCTTCTCCGTGTCTCCGTGTCTCCGTGGTGAGCCTCGTCAACCTAGCTGGTCGGCGAGGTCGACGGCTTGCTTGACGAGGCGCTCGAGCTCGTCGAGGCCTTTTTGCCAGAAGGCGGGGTCGCGGAAGTCGACGCCGATGGGGGCGAGGAGCTGCTCTGGCGAGTCGCTGCCGCCCTTCTCGAGCAGGCCAACAAACTTGGGTACGAAGGCCTCGCCCTCTTCCTGGTACATGCGGTAGAGCGCGAGCACGAGCAACTGGCCGAAGACGTAGGCATAGCAGTAGAACGGCGTGTGGATGAAGTGGGGGATGTAGCTCCAGCCCCAGCGGTAGCCGTCGGTGAGCTGGACGGCGTCACCGTAGTAGCGGCTGTTGGCGTCGATCCACCGATCGCCCAGTTCTTCGGGCGTGAGCCGCGCCTCCTTGCGTGCGGCAAACGCAGTTTGCTCGAAGCGCGTGAGCACGTTCTGGCGGTAGACGGTGGCGAACGAATCTTCGATCTTGCCGGCGAGCAGGCCGAGCTTGGCGCGCGGATCGGACTCGCGCTTGACGAGGCGGTCGAAGACCATCATCTCGCCGAAGACGCTCGCCGTCTCGGCAAGCGGCAGGCTCGAGTGGTAGTTGAAGAGCGTCTGCCGGCGCGCCAGCACGCCGTGCAGCCCGTGGCCGAGCTCGTGTGCGACGGTCATCACGTCGCGTGGTGTGCCGGTGTAGCTGCACAGGACGTAGGGGTGCAGCTTCGGCGTCGGCGATGAGCAGTAGGCGCCGCCGCGCTTGCCCTGGCGCGGCTCGGCGTCGATCCAGCGGTGCTCAAAGAACGTGGTGGCGATCTCGCGGAACGGCTGGTGGATCGAGCCATAGCTTTCGAGCACCATCGCCTTGGCCTCGTCGAACGGCAGCCGGGTAGATACCTGTTGCAGGGGCGCGTACTGGTCGTAGATCACCAGCCGGTCGAGGTCGAGCAGCCTGGCCTTGAGGCGGAAATAGTCGTGCGCCAGGGCGTAGCGCGACTCGGTCGCCTCCATCATCGCGTCGACGGCCTCGGCCAGCACCTCGTTGCCCAGGTGGCGCCGCGCCATCGGGTTGGGATACTGGCGCAGACGATCCACGGTGAGGTGGTCCTGGATCAGCGTGTCGTAGACAAACGTGAGCACCTGGCCGTGGTTGGAGAGCTCGCCGTAGAGGGCATCGTGCGCGCGCTTCCGCAGCGCGCGGTCGGGCTCGTGGAAGAGCGCGAGCACCTGCGACATGTTGAGCTTCGCGACCTTCCCTTCGCGCTCGACCTCGAACGAGAGCGACGACGTGATCTCGGTGTGCAGGCGCTGCCAGGCGTTGCTGCCGGTGACGTCCTTCTCGTTGACGATCTTTTCTTCGGGCTCGGAGAGGCGGTGTGGGCGGAAGTGCCGGTCGTGGTGGAGGTAGTGTGCGTAGGGCGCCAGCGCTGGATCGGTCATCAAACGCTGCGCGACGTCGCCTTCGAGCTCGAGCCACTCCAGGTCGAAGAAGAGGACGGTGTTGCGGAACGCGGTGTACTGTTGCTCAACCTTCTGCTGGAGGTTGCGCGCGGCGACGTCACGCGTGTCGGAGTCGTAGACGAGATGCGCGTACGAGGCGACGCGTCCGATGCGCTCGTACATGTCCTCGAGCTCGCGCACACCGGCAAGCAGCACGGCAGGCTCGGGTCCGCCGGGGACGGCGATCTTGCCGCGGTAGCGCTGTGCAAACGCCTCCGCGTCCGCCTGGCAGCGGTTAAGCGTCTCCTGGATCTTCGGGTCGTCGACGCCGGCGAACAGGTCCGACAAGTCCCAGGTCACACCGGTCGCCTCGGCGCTGAGGGCGGGGAGAGGGGCAGCTTGGGTCCGGGTCACGTGTTGAGCCTCCGTCAATCAGTAGTGTGAGGGTACCAGTGGGAGTGAAGAGTGGTAGAATAGTGACACTATGATGTCATGGCATGGGACCTGCGAGGTGAACTGATGCGAGTCACGCTGCGGCTGCCCGAAGAACTGCACCAACGTCTCCAGACGAAGGCACAGCAGGCCGGCGTCTCGCTCAACCAGACCGTCGTCGCCACGCTGAGCGACAGCCTTGGACACGGGGACGACGCCGACGATGAGCACGGCTTGCTCCAAGAGCAGGTGCAATATGTTCGCACCGCGCTCGGCGACCTTACGGTGGAGCTCGACCCCGAGGGTTTCCCGGCCCACCTGCGCCCGGCTGCGGGGCTGCCGGATCGGGAGGCGTTCATGCGGTCGCTCCCTCGGCTGGATCCGCCGCTCTCGGCCACGATCATCGCCGATCGAGACGACTGCTTCTGAGTGGACCAGAGGATCGTCACGCATGCCGCTCGAATATCTCGACAGCAGCGCTCTGGTGAAGCGCTATATCCCCGAGACGGGCTCTCCATGGGTGACGCACCTGTGCCAGACCGAGCCCGTGGCGCTCTCCATTGTCGGGGTGCCGGAGATCGCCTCCGCCCTGGCAAGGCGGGCGCGCGAGGGTGCGCTCACCGCAGCGCAGCGAGATACACTGTTCCGGCTGTTCCTAGCTGATGTCCGATCGTACGTGGTGGTGGCGCTGAACAAGACGATCGCCCAGCGCGCCGCCGCGTTGCTGCTGACAGCGCCGGCGGCCCCCACGCCGATCCGCCTGCGCGCCCTGGACGCGCTGCACGTGGCGACGGCGCAGTGGACGTTTGCCCGCGCCCGCCGGCGCAGCATCGCCACCGGGGCCTTCGTCACCGCCGACCTGGCGCTTGCCGACGCCGCCAGATGGGGTGGCCTGGCGACGGAGAACCCTGAGGCGCACCCATGAAAACGCTCCGGGCGAAGCCATCGAAGCCAACGGCTCCAAAGATCGTGAAGGGCGCACCCGTGTTCTTGCGCTGCGCCATCTCCACGCGCGTGTCCACAGACGAGCCAGCAAGGAATTCTATGAGTTCAGCGCGCCTGATCGGCCGCCTCGCCGCAGGTCGTTCAGCGCGCAGCGTTGGTCAAGCGCCGCTTCCGTAGGCAGGCCATCGGTCCGCCCGGAACGAACTCCTGGGCGTGGACGGGACGGAAGCCGAAGCGGGGGCAGTGGGCAGTAGCCGAGACTCGACCGGTACCGGAGAAAAGCCGTTGCCGGCGGCGGATGGCATGGCGAAACGGCCGTCGAGGCACCTGCCTGCACCGCCGCCAGCTAGTCAGATTCGGTTCAGGTGGTCGGTGCCGGGCCGGTGGCGCCGGCGGTCCCCAGCGCGTATGCTGTGTGCCATCATTGACGACCGTCTGTGGTCAAGGAGGAACTTGTGGTTACGGCAGAACCAGTAGTCAGGATGTCCGACGAGGAACTGCGCCCGCGCGTGGGGAGACTGCCGCGTATTCCGTTTGCGTTTGTGCCGACGCCGCTCGAGGAGTGCCCAAAGCTGACGGCGGTGCTCGGCGGGCCGCGCATCTTGATGAAGAGGGACGATCTGACCGGATTCGCTTTCGGCGGGAACAAGGTGCGTGCGCTGGAGTTCCGCATGGCCGACGTCAAGGCAAAGGGCTGCGACGCCTTCGTGCTGGTGAACATCGGCCAGAGCAATCACGCGCGCCTGCACTCAGCGGCGTGTGTCCGGCTGGGCATTCACATGGCGATCGTCAAGCCCAGTCCGGCCGACGAGGAGGTCACCGGTAATCTCCTTCTCGACCGCATCTTGGGCGTTGAGATCGTCGAGGCGCACGGGCGCAACACGGAGGAGGTGCTCGACGAGACGCTCGAGCGGCTGCGTGCCGAGGGCCGGAAACCGTACGCTTCGACGCGCGAGCGGTTCTCACGCCTGGCAGGGACGATCGCCTACACCGAGGCGTCGCTGGAACTGCGCGACCAGCTACAAGCGTCGGGCGTAACCGAACGCGATCGCGTGCACATCTTCCTCGTCGGCGGCACGTCGTCGGCGGGACTGGCGCTGGGCGGCAAGCTGCTGGGGACCGGGTGGCGTGTGCACGCGGTGAGCGTCGGCGGGAGCGCCGAGTCGGTGCGAAACATGGAGCTCGACCTGGCCAACGACGTGGCCGGCCGCCTCGAGTTGCCCGTGCGCCTCGAGCCCGACGACTTCGACGTGCACGATCAGTACGTCGGTGGCCGCTACGCGGCGACCCCACCGACCACGCTGGAGGCGATCAAGCTGGCCGCCCGGACGGATGCCATCTTCATGGACCCGGTCTACACCGGCAAGGCGTTCTCGGGCCTGGTCGGCGAAGTCCGCGCCGGCAACGTCGGTAAGGACGACGTTTGTGTCTTCGTCCATACCGGCGGGACGCCGATCATCTTCGCCTATCACGACGTGCTGAAGAATCTGTAGCCGTTCAAGTACGCGGCCGGCAGGGGTGTAGGAAAATGGGGCGCAGGCAAAAGTTCCGGGGACCGCCACTGGCTGTAGGGGCGTATCGCCATACGCCCAGGGGGCGGCGGCCGGGCGTATCGCCATACGCCCCTACAAGACATCTACGCCTTCGGAACATTTGCCTGCACCCAGGAGAATGGGCCGGTTTCCTCTCCTTTCGCCCTGAGCCTGTCGAGGTGCCGGCGAGACGTGGCCTTCGACAGGCTCAGCACGAGCATGATGGTCCGGGTACGCGGACGCCGCGAAAGCCCCCTTCACTGTCAGGGAATCGCGATCGTGCACACCGCCCTTGTGGCCGCGTCGCAGTACCACAGCTGGTCCTGGAAGTACGTCATGCCATGCGGGTCGGGACCTTCGGCCGGACCTTCGGCGAGCTCGAGGACGCGCTTGATCCGTCCGTCGAGCGTGTAGCCGGTGATCGTGCGCAGCGTCGTTTCGGCGACCCACAGCAGGCGGCCGTCCCAGGCGATGCCGTGGGGGCGCTTACCGGGCGCCGGAAACTGCTTGAGCACGCGGCCGTCGGTCGGGTCGAGCTGGTAGGTGGTCGCCGACGGCGGGACGGTGACCCACAGCTTGCCGTCGATCCATTCGAGACCGTGCGCGCCGCTGCGCTCGTTCGCGCCGGGCGTGGGAAGGCGCTTCAGCTCGCGGCCGCCAACTGAGTAGCGGAAGAGCTCGATCGGCGGGAAGGTCGAGGCGACCCAGATCGTCTCGCCGTCCCAGGTAATACCGCTCGAGTGGTTTGTCTCCGTCGGGAACTCGCGGATGATCGAGCCGTCGTTCCAACCGAGCAGGTAGACCTTGAGGTCTTTCTGATCGATCACCCACACGCCCTCGTCAACCGCCTGCATCCCGTTGGGCTGCGGCCCCGGCGTGTACCACCGTACTGTTGCTTTGACCTTTTCCGCGCTTGCGACCATGGGTTCCTCCTTGCGTAGCCGTGACTATTGTAGGCTTGTGCAGTTAAGGATGGCGTGTGAGAGCACGGACCCGCAAGCTGATTGCGGTCTGCTATGCTGCGATTGGAGGCACAGGAGGTCACGTCATGACCGTTGGAACCGACACTGATACTGACACTACCGTGACTCTAGAGCGCGCGCTGGAGATGCTGCGCCGGCTTCCACCGCATGAGCGGCTGCGGGTGATTGCGATCGCGTTGCCGGAGGTGGAACGTGAACTGGCAAAGCCGCCGGAGCGATTGGACTCCCTGAGGGGGCTCTGGAAGCAATATGGTCCGGCGCCGTCGGCGGAGGAGATCGACGAGGCACGGCGCGAAGCGTGGGCTAACTTCCCTCGGGACGACGTCTAGTGCACTGCACTTCGGCGTACCGCTCATCAGCCGCGACCGCAAGATCAAACTATCCGCTATCGAAACTGTCTGGTAGCTCGCCAACCGTTTGGTCATGCGCCAAGGCGTACAATACGGCGCATGGCGGTCAAGACGGTTGCGTTTGGCGACGAGCGAGCGTTCGCGCTGCGGGACGGGAGTGGAGCCGAGGCGCTGGTAGTTCCGTCGATCGGGAACAACTGCTTCGCGTTTCGGACACCGGCCGGCGGCAAGACGGCGGACGTGCTGTCGACGCCGGCTTCGGCGGACGTGCTGCGGCAGCGCCCGACGGGTTGGGGTTTTCCGATTCTCTCGCCGTATCCGGGGCGGCACCGGACGCCGTTTCGCTGGCGGGGGCGCGAGTACCACATCGCACCGAACGACCGGCCGGGTGTGGCGATCCACGGGGTTGTCGCCGGTGCGCCGTGGGAGGTAGTCGAGGCATCTGAGGCGGCACTGACGTGCCGCTTTGGTTCGGAGACGGTGCCGGACCGGGTGGAGCGCTGGCCATGGCCGTTCACGCTGACGACGACGCACCGGATGGAAGAGGGCACGCTCGTGTTGGATCTCGAGGTGCGGAACCTGGCGGATGAGGAGGTGCCCCATCTGCTGGGGCTGCATCCGTACTTTCCGGTGCGGTTTACCCCTCACCCCCCGACCCCCTCTCCCACAAGGGGAGAGGGGGAGATGCGGCGCCGCTCCACCGTTCTGTCCACCGCCCACCACCCGCTGCCCACGGCTCTGGAGTTGGCCGGTGGGGATGTGGCGGCGAATCGGGATTCGTGCTTGGTGTGGGTAGCGGCCGATGAGCTATGGGAGATGAAGGCGGGGCTGGCGATGGGGGAGATCCAGCGGTTGGAGGGAGCGTGGGACCTGAGGCGGCCGCACTCGGTGGCCGAACTGGAGCGAGAGATCGGGCAGCCGCCGGGGCCGGGTCCGTTTGGCGATGACCGTGCGGTGCGCGGGCCGCGTCTGCCGGTGCTGCTGTACGGGAAGCGGGCGGCGCTGCGCGCGGCCGACGCGGGCACCGAGCCGGATGTGCCCGGCGGCGTGCGGAGCGGCATCCGCGACGTCGCGTCGGGGATTGAGGTGACGATGGAGACAAGTGCGGCATTCGGTTCGCTGGCGCTCTACTGTCCGCCCGGTCAGCCGTTCATCTCACTCGAGCCGCGCTCGGCGGTCTCGGACGCGCTGACGCTGATGAACGACCCGCGTCGACTGCCGACGGGCGTGTGGCCGCTGGCGCCGGGCGCGACGTGGCGCGCCTGGGCAAGGCTCTCGGCCGCGCAACTCAAGCACCAGGAGGAAGAACGTTGAAGCTGAGTTTGTTGACGTACAACATGGCGCGCAATTGGGAGCTGCCGAAGATACTCGAATTCGCGCGCCAAAGTGGGTATGCCGGCTTGGAGTTTCGCGCCGAGTCGAAGCACAAGCACGGTGTGGAGCTGGAGGCGTCGCCGGAGGACCGGCGTGACATCCGGAACCGCGTGCAAGATGCGTATCTGGAGGTGGCGTGCATCGGTCTGAGCTCGCGGTTCGACACGCCGGACGTCGCGAGGCGCCGGGAGATCGTCGACCGGACGAAGCGTTACGTCGAGCTGGCGGCGGACGTGAATTGCCGGCGGCTACGCGTGTTCGGCAACGACATGCCGAAGGATGGCGTGGGCGGCGAGCCGGCGCCCGACCGGGAGCGCGTGATCCGTTACGTCGGCGACAGCGTGCGCGAGCTGGCGGAGTTCGCGCAGCCGCACGGTGTCGATATCCTGCTCGAGATGCACGGCCAATTCAACTACTGGTACTTTGCGCGCTCGGCCGTCGAGCACGCCTCGCATCCGGGCGCCGGCATCGTCTACAACTGCGACAACCGCGATCTGGTGGGCGGCTCGGTGGCCTCGACCTACAGCCGCGTGCGTCACCTGATCCGGCACGTGCACATGCACGAGTTCACCAAGGGCTATCCGTATCTCGAGCTGTTCGGCCTGCTCCAGCGCGACGGCTACGAGGGGTATTGCTCGTCGGAGCTTGGCCAGGAGCTGCCGCCGCCGGAAGAATTCCTGCTGATGTACGCGCAGCTTTTCCGAGCGTGGGGCGCGCTCGCCGCCGCGATGGGGCCGGCGGCGCTGCCCGCACAGGCAGTCGCGTCCGGCACCGTGGCGACAGCGGCGCCGCGCCCGCCACGGGCCTGACACACCAGTGAGGATCCTGCGGTAGAGGGGATACGAGGAAACCGCAGAGACGCAGAGACGCAGAGAGGGCCCAGAGATGAGGAGAAACCGCCGATGAACGCCGATGAACGCCGATCTGGACGATGTGGTCTTCTCTACCTCTCTCTGCGTCACTCCGCGTCTCCGCGTCTCTGCGGTGAACGCTCTCTGTCTTTCTCTGCGCCCCTCTCTGCGTCTCTGCGGTAAAACGAGACTCAGCCGGTATGGACGGACAGCCGGAGGTTTTGCTGGGCACGAAGGACGACGTCGAGCTGTATGTGCGGACGTACACGACGATCCTGCGCAGCAGCGGCGACGTGCGCGTGCGCGCGTTCGTCGCGTCACACCAGCGGATGCGCTCGAGTCTGCACTCGGGAGCGTCGCTGGCGTGGACGGACACGGGCGCGTTCATCTACGCCATTCAGCGCCTGCCGGACGTGGTGCCGCACGTCCAGCGGGTGATCCTGGGGCAGGAAGGCGAGCAGTTCCGGGCGCTGCTCGGCGAGGAAGTGACGTACTGGCAGCGGTTGCAGGCGCCGGCCCGCCGCCGGCACTGGCGGTGGGACGGCGCCTCGACGATGACGGCGCACGTCGCCAGCTCGTCCGATCTCGACGACCTCATCCCGTGCCTGGTGGCGTACCAGATCGAGTGGAACAAGCTGCATGCGCTGCTCCAGCCGATCGCACGCACGCAGGTTGGCGGCCGCCTGCTGCGGCGGGCGCAGCCGACGCCAAAGCAGCTCGAGGCGCTCGGCGCGCGCCTGGGGATCGATCCCGATGACTGGCTGCGCCTGCAGGCTATCTGGGGCGACCAGTTCTGGGCGCACATTGAGTGGATCGCCGAGCGGGAGAAAGACGTGACCGTCCGCCTGCTCGGCGGGCACGAGATCGGTTATACCAGGCTCGTGCGCCGCTGGTGGCACCCGATCGGCCGGGCGCTCGAAGAGCGCTCGCTCGCGGGGCGGCCGCTGTACTTCATCTTGTCGAACATGCACAGCGTCGTCAACCTGGTTTCGGGGTACGCCCGCCGGCGCGCCGACATGCTGTGGCAGTTTCTGGAGGACCGGACACTGCCTGGGCGCACCGCCGAGCTCGACGAGCTCGGCGCACAACGCGGGCGGGCGAATGCGGAGAACGTGCTGTACTACGCGGCGCGCCTCTGGCACCGGTTTCATCAGGCGGAAGAGCACAGGCGACGCCGGCGCGCCGAGGAGGAAGAGCGCGGCATCGCGCAGATTGAAGCGGCGGCGGGCTACGAGGTCGGGGCGCAGTTGATCGAGCTGGCGCGTCTGTGCCCCGAAGACGTCGATCCGCGCCTGGCCGGCTTTGCCGAAGTGGCCAGCCGGTCCAACGCGGTGATTCTCAACGTCGACTATCCACTCGGGCTGGCATCGTACCAGATCCTCAGAGAAGTGGCTGCCGAGGCGCCGTCGTTGCGCGGCGCGTACTCCATCGGCAAGGCGGCAACGCTCAACGGCGCGGTCGGCGACGTTCTGGTCTCGAACGTCGTCTACGACGAGCACTCGCGGAACACGTACGTCTTTGACAACGCCTTCGACTACGACGACGTGGCTCCCTTCCTCGAGCGGGGAGCCGTCTTGGACAACCAGAAGGCGGTGACGGTGCGGGGGACCTTTCTCCAGAACCGCGAGTACCTGGATTTCTACTACCGCGAGCAGTACACCGTGGTGGAGATGGAGGCGGGACCGCTGCTCGCGGCGGTCTACGAGTCGTCGCACCCGACGCGCTACCCGATGGGGCAGCACGTCGCGTTCCGCGATCTGCCATTCGACTTTGGGCTTATCCACTATGCCTCGGACACGCCGTATACCCAGGCGCGCACGTTGGGCAGCCGCAGTCTCTCGTTCGAGGGCATCGATGCGACGTATGCTTCCACGGTCGCCGTGTTGCGCCGGATCATGAGCTTGGAGGCGGCTCGAATGGGGATCGACGTGCCGCGCGCCCGGATGGCTGCCGCCTGAACTTGCGCATACGGCGGCCGGCGCGTAAGCTCTTGCACGTCACCGACGACCGAAATCCCCCCTGGACATCGCCAACAACGCCGTGGCCACGATTGAGCTTGGTAGACCACCGACGACGAGTCCGTCGCCGCCTGCGCCGCAGGCGATCACGATGCAGCGGCCGGCGCGCCTGTTCAACGCGCAACTGAGTGAGTTGGACTATATCCACCGAGTGCTCGAAGAGGCGCAAGACCGCCGCCATCCGCTGCTGGAGCGAGTCAAGTTCCTGGCGATCAGCCATCTGCGGCTCGACGAGTTCTTCGAGGTCGACGTCTCGGGCCTGCGCGCGCAGCGCGAAGGGGTGCAGGCGGGCACGGCCGGTCTGCTGCCAGACGGGCGCACGCCGAGCGAGGCGCTCGCCGACGTCGGATCGCACCTTGGACCGCACGTAGACGAGCTGGAGGCCACCTGGCGCGACGTGCACGCCGAGCTGCGGGCGAACGGCATCCACCTCCTCACCATGGAGGAGCTGGACGGGCGGCAGCGCCGGGCGGCGAGCGCGTACCACGACCGGCAGGTGTTCCCGGTGCTGACGCCGCTGGCGGTCGATCCGGCGCACCCATTCCCGCACATCTCACACCTGAGCCTTAACCTGGCGGTGATGCTCGAAGATCCGGCGATGGGCGAGCTCTTCGCACGGATCAAGGTGCCGCCGAACCTGCCGCGCCTGGTGCCGCTCCCGGCGCCCGAAGCGCCTGAACTGGAAGAAAGCCTCGACATCGTCGACGGGGCGCACGCGCCTCGCTACTTTGTCTGGCTCGAGTCACTGATCGCGGCGCACCTCGAGCAGCTCTTCCCCGGTGTGCCGGTCACAGGCAGTTACGTCTTTCGCGTCACGCGCGACTACGACCAGGACATCAAGGACCGCGGCTCGCAGGATTTGCTGAGCACCGTACAGCAGAGCCTCAAGGAGCGCGTGTTTGGGTTCGTCGTGCGGATCGAATTTGACGAGCGCATGCCCGAGGCGCTGCGCGCTCGCCTGCGGGAAGAGCTCGAGGCATCGGAGGCGATCACGCTGACCTCGGATACGCCGCTGGGCCGGCGCGACCTGATGGCGCTTTACTCGCTCGACCGGCCGGATATCAAATATCCGCCGTTCGTGCCGCGGGTGCTCCCGTCGATGGCCTCCAGCGAGGATCTCTTCGCCGCGATCCGCCGGCGCGACGTGCTCCTGCACCACCCGTTCGATTCGTTCGCGCCGGTGGTGCAGTTCCTCGAGGCGGCGTCGAACGACCCGGACGTACTGGCGATCAAGCAGACGCTGTATCGGGTGGGGCCCAACTCGCCGATCGTCGAGGCGCTGATGCGGGCGCGCGAAAACGGCAAGCAGGTGGCGGTGCTGCTCGAGCTCAAGGCGCGGGGTGACGAGGAGAACAACATCGAGTGGGCGCTGGCGCTGGAAAAGGCGGGCGTCCACGTGGTATACGGCATCATCGGACTGAAGACGCACTGCAAGGCCATTCTGGTGGTGCGCCGCGAGGCCGATGGCATCCGGCGCTACGTCCACCTGGGCACCGGCAACTACAACGCCGCGACAGCGCGGCACTATACCGATCTTGGTCTGTTTACCTGCCGGCCGGAGATCGGCGCCGACATGACCGACCTCTTCAATTATCTGACCGGCTACTCGCGGCAACAGCACTATCGGAGCCTGCTGGCGTCGCCGGTGAACTGGCGCATCCGGTTGGACGAGCTCATCGACCGGGAAATCGAGTGGCAGCAACGCGGTGAGCGGGGGCACTTGATCTTCAAGATCAATGGCCTGACCGATCAGCGCACCATCGAGCGGCTGTACCGCGCCTCCGCCGCCGGGGTCCAAACCGACCTAATCGTTCGCAGCCGGTGCTGCCTCCGGTCCGGCGTACCGGGGCTGAGCGAGAACATTCGCGTCCTCAGCATCGTCGGACGATTTCTCGAGCATCACCGGCTGTTCTATTTCCGCAACGGTGGCGACGAAGAGATCTACATGGGCAGCGCCGACCTGATGACACGCAACCTCGACCGCCGGGTGGAGATCGTCTGCCCCATCCACGACGATGGCTGGCGGGTGCACCTGCGCGACGACGTGCTCGGCGTCTACCTGCGCGACACGGCGCACACGCGCGAGCTGCAGCCGGATGGCACGTACACTAGGCGCCGGCCACTGGCGGAAATGAGCGCGTTCGACGCGCAGGAGCAGTTGCTTACTGCGTCGCGCACCGGTGGGTAAGGTGGATTCGGCCCTCCGCCCTCCCACAGCCCGGCCCTCTGCTCCCGCATTCACCCGCCTCCCTCAAGGGAAGGGGGACGACGAAGCGCCGCCGGACCGGTTCTTCGGCCTGCAAATCTTGCCCGTTCGCGGCATTCCCGAGGTTACGGCGGGCGACGATCTGTGCGCGCTCGTGCTGGCGGGTCTGGCACGAGGCCAGGTGCGGCTCCGAGAGGGGGACGTCGTCGTCGTGACGTCGAAGATCGTGTCTAAGGCGGAGGGGCGCACCGTCCGGCTGGAGGACGTCGAGCCTTCGCCGTTTGCCCGCGCCTGGGCGGCGGCGCACGGCAAAGATGCGCGGCAGGTGGAGGTGGTGCTGCGCGAGTCGCGGCGGATCGTGCGCCAGGACCGAGGCGTCTTGATTGCCGAGACGCACCACGGATTCGTCTGCGCCAACGCCGGAGTCGACGCCTCCAATGCGGGTACCCGCGGCCAATTGCTCTTGCTGCCCGAGGATCCAGATGCGTCTGCCCGCGGGTTGCGCGTATCGCTGCGGCAGGCTGCCGGAGTGGACGTCGCGGTCGTCATTTCCGACACGTTCGGGCGTCCGTGGCGCACCGGACAGACGAACGTCGCCATCGGCGCGGCGGCCATCCGGGCATTGCGCACGTACGCCGGCACGACCGATCCGGCGGGCTACGTGCTGCGAGCGACGTCGATCGCCGTGATCGACGAGCTCGCCGCCGCCGCCGAGCTGGTGATGCATAAACTGGCGCGCGTGCCGGTGGCGATCATCCGCGGCTGCCCGTACGAACGCGTGCCGGAGGGCGAGCCCGATGCGGGCGCCGCCGCCCTGGTACGGCAGGCGGAGTTCGACCTGTTTCGGTAGGGCGGCGCCGCGGAGCATGTGCGGCGACCTGGCGGCAGGTCCGCTCGATGCGAGCTTGGTGGTGGAAGGGGCGCTCGGCTGCGCGAGTCGCGGTTAGCCCGGAGTATTCATCGCCGGAGGACATTCGCCCGTTTGCCCTTCGACACGCTCAGGGTGAGCGGAGCTTTCGTGAATAGTCCAGATTAGGCCAACGTTGCGAGCTCTTGGGGTCCGAGGTCGCGGCCCTGCTGGCGGTAGAACTTGTCGCGGTACATCGCGTCGTCGGCCTCGGTGAGCAGGTCATCGAGGCTTTGCGGTTCTGAGGGGTTTACGAGCGCCGCGCCGATGCTGACGGTGAACGGCACCGGACCGGGCGGGTCGTCCTGCAGCGTGCGCCGGACCTGTGTCGCCACGCGCCAGACGCCGTCGCTGCCGGCTTCGGGCAAGAGGACGACGAACTCGTCGCCTCCCAGCCGGACGACCAGATCGACGCCGCGGGTGGTGTCGGAAAGCGTGCGGGCGACGGCACGCAGGACCTGGTCGCCGGTGTGGTGCCCGTAGGTGTCGTTGATCTCCTTGAACCGGTCGACGTCGACGAAGAGGACGGCCAGCGAACGAATGTCGTCGCCACGGGCTTTTCTGGCGCGCTGCATGCGGGCGAGCTCCCGCTCGTAGAGGTCGGGGAGCGCGCGCCGGCTGTAGAGGCCGGTCAGCACATCGCGCGCCTGCTCGGCCATCGAGCCATCTGCCCGGCGTAGGCGGTGGGCGAGCACTTTGAAGAGGGCGCGGCTCAGCGGCCAGTGCTGCTCGAGCGCGCGCAGGAAGTCCGCGCGTTCCAGCCTGAGGCACACCGTGTCGGTGCCCGCAACGCACGACGCCGAGCGCGGCTGGCCGTCGAGCAACGAGAGCTCGCCGAGCGTTTCGCCGGGACCGAGCCAGCAGATCGTCGCCTCGGTAGCGATCCCATCGCGCTCGATCCGCGCCAGCACCTGCACGCGACCGTCGGCGACCAGGTAGACACAATCGCCGGGGTCGTCCTGGTGGAGGATTCGCTCGCCGGCCGCGAACCGTTCGACGCAAGCAACCGCCGCAAGCGGCGCGAGCTGTTCGGGGGTAAGCTCGGCGAGCATTGGCACAGCGCCGAGGAGGCGCAACCGGGCCTCGAGCGGGAAATCGGCAGGTTCTGAACGTCCTTGGGATTCAGTCGTCACATCAAGATAAACGCTACCGGCGAATGCAGAGTGATGCGGCGGCAGGGAACTCTGCCGCCCTACTCGGGTGCGGGTACGCCGATTTCGCGCATGAGTGCCTGGAGGTGCGGCTCGATCGATGCCCGCAAGCGGCGGTTGGCGTAGCCAATCCAGGCCAGGTCGGTCGTCGTGTCGAGGGGTGCGTCGAGTGGACGGCCCCAGGCGTCGGTGACGACGACGCCGGCCTCGCGGGCGATCAGTTCGGTGCAGAGATCGTACGGGCGCGCGCAGAGGCGGCGCACCGCGGGGGAAACGCGCCGGTCGGCGCCGGCCGTCCGGCGCGCGCTAGCGGCCGCGATCAGCGCCGGGCGAAGGTCGGCGACGAAACGATCGTGCCCGACCATGATCTCGTAGAGCTGGCCACCGGAGGAGATGTACTCGTCGTCGAAGACGAGTGGCGCGCCGGCCGCGTGATCGCCCACGACGGCGGCGAACAGCCGTTCCTCGAGCCAGGCCGCCAATTCCTTGGTGCCCGGGAAAAACTTGGCGATTGTGGCGAAGCTGTGGGCAATTCCCGTGGCCTGGCTCGGCAGCGGGCGCAGCGGCCGGCTCGTGCCGGTAACCAGATCGACCGTCTCACCGGCGGCGCCGCGCCCGGCCACCGCCCACAGCGTGTCGGCGAGGCGCGCCCGAGTGGTCGGCAGCTCCATCTGGACGGCGACGAAGATATCGCTCATCCGTGGCCGGCGGCCGAGCACGGCGGCGCCGGGCGCCACCGCCGCGAGTATCCACGCCGAGCGTTTTTCGTACATGAGCCCGCGCGTGCCGTCGATGGGATCGACGATGCATTCGAACACGGCATCGGCGGGGTCACCGCCGGCGGGAAACGACTGACGGCCGTCTTCGGGCAGTCCTTCGCAGACGAGGACGAAGGGGCGGTCCAGGTCACGCGCCCAGGTGTCGCAGAACTCGTGCAGCGCGGCTTCGCCGCGCTCGTCGATGGCGTAGATCGTGTCGCCGGAGAAGCCGCCGGCGGCGGTGGCGTCGCGGGCGACGGCGCTGGCCTCGGTGGTGACGCCACCGCCGCCGGTGTCACGGCCGCCGAGGACCGCTTCGCGCAGGCGCCGCTCGAGCGTCGTGAGGCGCTCGAGGAAGTAGTCGGGCGGGAACGGGATCAGATGCCGTCTCCCTCCATCGGATAGCCCTTGGCGGCCCAAGCGTCGAGTCCGCCATGCAGAGCCGTGACGTCGGTCCGTCCCGCCTCATGAGCCAGTCGCGCCGCACGGGCGCTCGTATGCTCGTTCGGTCAGGTGCAGTAGAAGATGGCTTGTTTGCCCGCCGGCAGCTTGGCGAGCGCTGCACGCGGCGCCGCCTCGATCTCGTCGAGCGGCAGGAGCATGGCGCCGGCCGCGCGCCGGGCCTGATAGGATCGCGCGCCGCGTACGTCGACCAGGATGGCCTTGCCGGCCTGCACCTGGCCAAACGCCGCTTCCACGGCGATGCGCGGGACGGCGTCGTCTGGATCGGCCGAGCCGTTTGTGCCACCCGCGCCCGGCCGGCGGATGCGGACGGCACATCCCGCTGCCAGCCACACCATGGCCGTGGCGGCTATGGTCAATGCTCGGCGTTGCATGCGCTGGTCACTCCTTCTGCGGCTCCCGCCGGTGCTCGACACGGCATGCGCCGGTCACTCCTTGAGCAGATAGCCGACACCGGGAACGGTCCGGATGTAGTCCGGCTTTTGCGAATCGCGCTCGATCTTCTGACGTAGCCGGAAGACGTGGACCTTGACCAGGTCCTCATTTCCGGCGCCGGAGAAGCCCCAGACGTGCTCGACGATCGCCGAGCTGGTGAGCACCCGACCGCGGTTGAGCATGAGGTAGTGCAGAATCTTGAACTCGAGCGGCGTCAGCCGGATTTCCTCGGCATCCCGCCTGAGGGTGCGCGTACGGAGGTCGAGCGTGAGGTCGGCAGCCTTGAGCTCCTCGCCGCTGGGAACTCCGGCACTCAAGCCAATCTGCGCGCGTCGGAGCACCGCCTTGACGCGCGCGACGAGCTGCCGCGGCGAGAACGGCTTGGTGATGTAGTCGTCGGCGCCGAGATCGAGCGCGCGCACGACGTCGGCCTCGTCGGTGCGCGCCGTAAGCATGATCACCGGCGTCGTCGCGACGTCGCGGATGCGGCGGCAGACCTCCAGGCCGTCGATCTGCGGCATGTTGGCGTCGAGGACGACCAACTCGGGATGGTCTTCCTGAAAGCGCTTCCACCCTTGCTCGCCATCATAGGCGACAATGACCTCGTAGCCCTCGCGCCGGAGGATATAGGTCAGCACGTCGACGAGGTCGCGGTCGTCGTCAACTAATAGAACTGCCATGTCGCTATGCAATCATACGGCAGCCGCGAGCTCGGCGCGTCGCCGCGCCTGGCTCGCTACCGGGAGTGTAAACCAGACGGTCGTGTCTTTCCCGGGCACGCTTTCGAGACCGACGCTGCCGCCGTGCGCTTCGATAATCGCCTTACTGATGGCCAGGCCCAGGCCCGTCCCCGGGGACGAGCGGGCAGAGCTGGCCGCGCGAAAGTAGCGCTCGAACAGTTCACCCTGTTCCGGCAGCGGGATACCAGGACCGTGGTCGGTCACGCGCACCAAGACGCGGCCGTTGCTCGAGGAAGCGCTCACGACGACCCGGTCATCCCGCGGCCCGTACTTCGCCGCGTTCGAGAGCAGATTGGCGAAAACCTGCGAGATACGGCGCTCGTCGGTGTGGACGGCTGGTAATGCTGCCGGGATCTCGACGACGACACGCTGACCCTTTTCGTCCAACAGCGGCTGGATCGTCGTCACGGTGCTTTCCACGACCTGACGCAGATCGGTCGGGCCGGGAGAAATAGAGAACCGGCCGGCACGAATACTCCCGGCGTCGAGCACGTTCTCCACCAGCGTGTGCAACCGCAGCGCCGCCCGCTCGATCCGGCTGACCGTCGACCTCAGCTCCTCGGGCGCCATCTCCTGGTAGTCGGTGGCCAGGATTTCGACCGAGGCGACCAGCGAGGCCAGCGGCGTTCGCACCTCGTGCGCGACCGAGAACAGGTATTCGTCCTTGAGTTGGTTGAGCTGGCGAAGCTGCGTGTACGTCTCGTAGAGGCGTCGACGCATCTCTTCCATGCGCTCGGCGAGGCGCGCCACCTCATCGCCGCCGGCGGCTGCTACCGGTGATTCGAGATCGCCGCCGCCGATGCGATCGGCGGCCTGAGCCAGCCGCCGCAGCGGGCCGGTGAGCGCCACCGATCCCCAGTAGCCGATTGCCAGCGCCAGCGCCGCGATACAGCCCATCACCGGTACAAAGTAGCGGAGGATGGCGCTGCGCGCATCGCGCAGCGTTTGCACGGGGATAGCAACGGCATACATACCCGCCGGCTTCCCTTCGCCGTCGAGCAGTGGGGTGTAGCGCGCACGGTAGGTCGCTCCGCTGCGCTGCACGTTTTCCTCCCACACGCTGCCGTCTTCGAGCACGTGACTCACGACGGTCGGATCGGCGAGCGAGCCAATCTCACCGCTGACAACCGGCAGCGTCGTGGCGATGAGCTGATCGCCGCAGTAGAGACTCGATTCGACGCCGGTATCGGCCCTGATCTGCCGGACAAACTCTTCGTCGAGCGGGAAACGGAGGTGCATCAGGCCGACGACGCTGCCCGGCACGTTCTTTACCGGCACCGTCACCGCCACTGCCATCAGACAGTCCTCGCGGCGGATGAGCACGGGATACGCGAGACCGAGCTCGATCGCCTGCTGCACTCCCGGCACGTCGAGAATGTTCGTCCCCAGATCGCTGCGTCCGGGCGGAATGAGCTTGGTGAGGACGTTTCCCTGCCGGTCGGCGACGACGATGCTGTAGAAGGGGCGCAGCGTCTGAATCGACTCGATCAGCGCCGTGATCTGTGGGATATTCTGCCGTTGAATCTGCTGCGCGAGCTGCGCGCGGTCGCTCAACTGCCGCGTGACGATATCCGTGTCCGACACACGCTGCTGGTAGAGCAGACCAAACGTCTGCGCGGCGCCGTTGAGCCGCTCGCTCGTCGCCTGTTCGATCAACCCCTCGACAATCTGCCAGCCGGCGAACGCCGATCCCCCAGCGGCGATGAGCACGAGAAGCACCGAAAAGAGCGCGAGCTGCGCGCGGATCGGCAACTGGCGCACGGATGACGGGGCAGCCTTGGCCCTGGTGAGCGGCCGCAACAACGCCGTTCCCGCCGGAACGCGGTGCTCTTCCGATCCGTTCTTAGGATAGGTGCGCGATGTCACGACTTTGCCCTACAAACAAATTGTAGGGCAAATCACGGGTGACGTTTCACGTCGTACTGCCCACAGGTGTCCGCTCGTCTTCGCGCCGTTCCAGGCTGGCCAGGCGGCCACGCAGACGTTCGAGCCGGCGCTCATACCGGTCTTGCAGGCTCCGCATCGCGGCGATGCGGCTGCGTACCAGATCGAGCTGCTCCGAGATAAGCCGGACGGCGCGCTCGAGCCGGAGCCGCCGCTCGAGCGGATCGGGCTCGAGCTTGTTCTCCTGCCGGATCTGCTGCAGCAGCTCGTCGGCGTCGACAATCTGGCGGATCTCGGCGAGCGTGAACCCGAGGAGCTTCTTGAGCTCGACGATCTGCTCCAGGCGGCGCACGTCATCTTCGGTGTAGAGGCGGAATCCTCCCTCCATGCGGCTGGCAGGGGCAAGCAGACCGATCGACTCGTAGTAGCGCAGCGTGCGTTGGGTCAGCCCGGTCCGCTCCGCGACCTCGCCGATCTGCATGCAGCGGCGCGTGGGTGTGCCGTTGGTTTCCATGTCCTGCGTGCTCCCCGGCGATTCGCCTTGCACCATGCTACCACGGTCGTGAAGCGCGCGCTCAAGTCCATCACCCGTACTCCTCCTGCGCGCGGCGGCCGGAGCTCAGGTCGGGCAACCGGCAGACTCCGTCCCGGCAGTGGCCGGCGAGCAGCTCGGCGGCGTGTTCGACCGATTTCGGCGCCGGCAGCGAGATTCCCCGCCGCTCGAGTGAGCGGAAGAGCTGCGAGAGGACGGGCGGCTCGATGTCGAGCGACTCGAGCACTTCCGGACGCGCAAACACCTCTTCCGGCGCGCCGTGGGCGGCGATGCGGCCGCCGGGCGCGAGGACGCACACCGTATCGGCGAACTCGGGCACGGTATGCACGAATTGGGTCGACAACAGCACCGCGGTCCCGTGATCGTGGCGGAGCTCCTCGATCAGCGCGAGGAGCGCGGCGCGCGAGCGCGGATCGAGTGCGGCGAAGGGTTCATCCAGGACCAAGAGCCGGGGGCCGAAGCGTGTCCCTGCCGAGAAGACGATGGCGCCGGCGAGCGCCACCTTCCGCCGCTCGCCGGCCGAAAGCGCGTGCGGCACTCGGTGGCGCAGCTCCCAGATGCCGAGGCGGCGCAGTGCGCCCTCGACCAGCCGGTCGGCATCCACGCGGTCGAGCCCGAGGTTGCGTGGCGAAAAGGCGACGTCGTCCCACACGGTGGGACCAATGATCTGCTCGTCGACCTGCTGCAGGAGCGCCGCGACCCGCGCGCGCCACTCCGGCGGGAGGGTATGCGCCGGCCGCCCGAAGACCCGCACGCTGCCCTTCTGCGGCTCGAGCAGGCCGAGGACGTGCAGCAGCAGCGTGCTCTTGCCCGATCCGTTTGGCCCGAGCAGGACGACGCGCTCGCCGGGGCGGACGGCGAGCGGCACGTCGCCAAAGTCGACGGCGGTGCCGTCGGCGTATACGTGGCGCAGATTCTCGACGAGCGCAACGGGCGCCTCGGGATCTGGCTCGGGGGTGTGCGGTGGGGTTGAACGGCGAAACATCCTCATAACGCCCTCATGACGCCGGCTCGATCAGCTCGTTCAGGTCGCTAGGTAATTGAACACGTCCTGCCAGTCGACGTAGCCGTGCCGCCCATTCCCGGGATCGGCGATCCCCCCGGCCACCCGGTGGGCGTGGTTGCCGTCGGCGGAAGCAACCCACAGCTCGGCGCCCGACGGCTGTCCGGCGTTGCCGCGAACGGCGGCCTCGGGCTGGAGCCGCCGCATAAAGACGATCGTCAGCCCATCCCGAGCCCAGACCGGCGCCTCATCCGAAACGCCGGCCGGCACGGTCGCCTCCGGAAGGAGCCACCGTTTCATGGTGCCGTCGGGCCGCGCAAGCTGGATTCGCCGGCCGGCCAGCGAGGCGGCCAGATCACCGGCGCGCAGCTCGAGGCTTGGCCCGACGGCGTACGCGAGCGTTCCGCCACGTGGTGACCATGCGGGCGTTCCGGGTGCGACCTCGCGGCTCACTTCGACCGGGACGAATTGCACCTCCTGCTGCTGTCCCGGCAGGTTCGGCAGCACGGCAACGACCAGTTGCTTGGCGGCCGTCGCCTCCCGCCCGGCGCCACTCACGAGCGCGATGACGTCGGCGAACGGCGCCGGCGCGACCCAATCGGAGAACGCGAGAGTCGCTTCGGCGACGAGGCGTGGCGCCGAGCTGGTAGCGAGCGCCGCGTAGAGCGGCAGGCCGTCGGCGGCGAGCGCGTCCGATGCCCGTCCCTGCCAGAACAGGACGTACGATCCGGTGCGCGTCCAGCAACACAGGTGAAGGCGGTAGTCGCCGGCGGCCACGAACACCGGCGTAGGGTCGAGGCCGACCGTACTGATCGTCCAGATGCCTTCGCTGCTCACGCCCGGGCCAAGCGGCGCGTGCCGCTCGTACGCGACGTGCGTGCCATCGGGCGACCACGCCAGGCGCGGCCCGGCACCGGAGCCGGGCGCGACGACGATGCGGTGGCCATCCTGGCGCTGTGCGGGAGACAGGATCCTTACGCTGCCGTCGAGCGAGGTGTATGCCAGGCGCGACCCCAAAGGCGCCCACTGTGCGCTAGAAGGAACGTCGCCGTTTGGCGCGGCGAAGGTGTTGCTGCCATCCGAACGTGCCACCCACAAGCGACCACCGCGCTCGAAGCTCAGCCAGTCGCCGGATCGCGACCAGCGCGGCGCGCTCGCGCCGCCGTCCTGCGTGATCCGCCGGCGCCGGCCGCGCTGCAGATCGTACGTCCAAATATCGCCCTCTTGGACGAAGGCGAGCCGGCCGCGGGCGCCGGGACTGGGCGGCCCCTCGTCGGGTACGCGCGCGGCGGTGATATACCGCCAGGCGACGACCGCGACGGCGACGAGAGCGAGGGCCGCCGCTAAGTAACCCAGCCGGCGAAGCATCACAGCACTACTACGCGATCTGCCGCGATGGGATACCGGATGGCTCGGGCTCCCCCTCGACCGGAGGTCGGCGCGCAGACGCACCGCTGCTGGCGACCACGCCGGCGAAGATCAAGAGCACGCCGAGCAGCTCGCCCCAGTAGAACACTCCGGTGATTCCGAAGCGGTTGAGGCTGCTGGTCAGGCTGGGGGCCAACGCCCCGAGCGCAATCAGACCATTACTGACCAGGCGTTGCGGATACAATCGCCGGCGCCAAAACGTCCAACCGCTGTAGACCGCACCCCAGAACAGCGCCAGGGCGCCGGCGATGTTGAAGAGCGGTGAGATCAGGCGCACCGTCTCGGGAAACGCGGCGCCGTGCGGAATGCCGGTGGTGGAATCGACCATCTGCGAAACGTCGACCGGTGTGAGGGCGATCCGCATGGCAGCGACCATCGAACCGGCGACGAGCAGCAGCAAGGTGGTGTGGCCGGTCCACTCGGGCTTTTCCCACGAAACGTAGGCGATGGTCCCGGCGGCGGCGATGCCGGCGATGCCAAGTCCGATCAGCGACTGCGCGAGCGCGTCCTCGTGCGCGCCAAGCAACTTGCCCCCGCGAATGAGCGCCGGGACCGCACCGACAAAGACGCCGAGCGCGGCGACTTCGCCGAAACCTGTCGCCTGCATTAGGTAGATCGAGCCGAGCCCAAGCCACGCGGCGACGGCAATCGCGCCCGTAAAGTACCACAGCCGGTAGAGTGATTCGTTCCAGCCGGCAAGCTGGCCCGAGGCGTCGGCCCCGGCGGCGAGGCCATAGAACAGCAAACCGATGCACCACACAAGCTGGTACGAGCGGCGCCGGCGCCACCACTGGGCGCCGAGCATGCCGGCAAGCACGAAGCAAAGAACGGAAGAGATGAGTGGAAGCACGCTTTGCTCGAATCTTACTCGTTTACACGCTTTCCGTGGCTCGATCGGCGACGACGTCGGTTTGTGGGTTCGCACGCGCGGCCGTGCGGCGCTATACTCCCGCCCAGACCGGCAACTCCCGGTGCTGTGATGACCATAGGAACATCAGACATCATGGACGAGTATCGCCCGTTCCCATCCCAACAACCAGTTGAGCTCACCACCGACGAACACCCCCAGCCGGAAGCGTCGACGCCCGCCGCCGCCGAAAGGGAAAGCGCGCTCACCGACCGTGCGGCGCCCGACACCGAACATCCCGGAGGCCACCTGCACGGCGTGGTGGCGCGATTGAACCGTCCGCGGCGGTTTGGGTTTCTCCGCGCCGCCGACGGCGTCGAGGTGTTCTTCCACGCGTCGGCGATCGACACGGGGCCCAAGGCGTTCGACGCGCTGCGCGCCGGACAGGAGGTCGAGTTCGACTGCCACCAGGACGAGCAAGGGCGCGGCCTCGCCGCCACGCTCGTGACGATCGTCGGCGAACCGCCGGAGCCGGTACGGCCGCCGGCCGGTGCGCGGGCCGAGCGCCAGGAACGCGCCGGGCGCGGCGCGAAAGGCACTGCCGGCGCCGGGAGCGCCGACCGCTGGCATGTGGCAGTGCTGCGCGATCGGTACGACAGCCCGGCGTCTACCCAGCTCGAGCGGCTGCTCAACGAGCGCGGCGTGAAGCCGGGCCAGTTCACGCTGGCGCTGCTCGAGCGCAACGACGGCACCGAGTGCTGGATCGCGTACCATACGGGTCCGGCCGAGAGCGGGCAGAAGTAGAACCCCTCACCCCAAACCAAGTGCTAAGTGAAAAGTGCAAAGTGCAAAGTGACGAGACCTGTGGGTGCCTCTTTGGCTTCAGCTTGGGGTTCTCCCAGGGTGTGAGGGGTTCAATATGGTGGAGTGACAAGCATGGTGGCGCAGGCAGAAAAAGCGACGGCGGCGGGC
>JACQGX010000383.1 GCA_016199265.1 Chloroflexota bacterium
CGACGGTGCAGCGGCGAGTTCGGCTACCATTCAGTTGCCTCCGTACTCAACAGGTGTGGCCACCAAACGGTACGGGGCCGCCGCGGCCGCGGGGCCGCGGCCGGGGCGGATTAATGTCCCGGCCTCCGCTAGTTGTCTGCAGGCGCCAACTCACCGGCATAGACCGGACGACCCACAGAGCACGATGGGGTGATGCCGACCGCTCCCGGCTGGCCACCCGGCCCACCGAGCGCGCACCCACCGGGGTCGGCATCACCCGACGACCGGCATAAGCCGACCTATGCCGATGTCGGCATAGGTCGGCGTACCTCACCACCGTCGGCCGCCAGGAGTTGTGCTCCCGGCCGTCCTTCCAGAAGTGGTTCTTGAAGGACATCCGCAGGTGGGTTTCGAGGCCGTGCAGGGCCATGTTGGCGAGCAGCGGCGACAGCGCGCCCCCTTGCGGGGTGCCCGACTCGGTGGGCTTGAAGTCCACCCCATCCCACACGCCGGCCTTGAGCCATCCGCGGATGACCCGCCGCAGGGCGGGGAAGGTGCCGAGCTTGCGCAGTGGCGCCGCGTGGTCGATGTTGTCGAAGCAGCCGGCGATGTCCGCGTCGAACACGTACTTGGGCGTGTAGCGGATCGCCGTAAAGATCGCTTCGATGGCATCGTGGACCAAGCGTCCCGGTCGGAACCCGTAGCTGTTCGGCTCGAACCGGGCTTCCCATTCGGGTTCCAGCGCGAGCCTCACCAGGGTTTGCGCGGCTCTATCTCGCAGCGTCGGGATGCCGAGCGGCCGCTTTTGCGCCTTGCCGGGCTTGGGTATCCAGACCCGGCGGACGGGGCGTGGCTTCTCGGACGGGCGCAGGGTCGCAACCAGCGCGAGCCGTTGCAGGGGCGTCAGGCTTTTCACGCCATCCACGCCTGCGGTGTGCTTGCCCCGGTTGTCCTGCGTCACCCGGCGCACGGCGAGACACCGCGCCGACCAGGACCTCATCAGTAGTCGCTCCAGCCTGTGGACTGCCTGTGTGTCGCCACGACGTGAGGCTCGGAAGATGCGCTTCTGGAGCTTGAAGACCCGCCGCTCGAATTGCTTCCAGGGCAGGTGCCTCCATTCATACACTGGCGTTGCTGGTGCCGTTGGTGGCGGTGCCACCTCTGGCGCCGTGGTCGTCGTGCTCATGACGTGTTGACTCCTACTTACGTGTCTTCCTCCATCCATCGTGTCTCCAGTGGGCATATCCCCCTCGTTACCCCGCCCGCCCTGTTCGAGCGGGCTTCGCCCGGTTACCGGCCCCAGTTGGTGGGTGCCGGTCCGGGGAGAGGGCCTTGGCTTTTGGAGACATCCCTCCGGCCCCGCCTACCAGCGAGCAGCCTCCCCGTGATCGACCGCACGGGGTCGGCGAGGCCGGTTCTCACGTTCCTGTCGTCCGTCTTGCGCAAGCTGTAGGACCGCACTCTGCGCCGGGTTGCTGTGGGTGCATGCTCGGTCGGTGGCTTTTCCGCCGAGCCCCAGAGCCTTTCCCGTTTTGGGCCAGCCTGTGCCGCTCCCGCAGGGCGGGGGCGGCCGTCCCATTCCGGCTGGGTGTCAGCTTGACGGCGCCTTAATCGTGCGTTCGCGGACGGACCCGAGGGTTCGTCCGGCCAGCTACGGCTTACTGTCCCTGGCTTGCTGGCTTGCGGGTGAGATGTCCACATGGGGTGTGGTCGTGATTCCCGCGTTCCTCCCCGCTTCTCGCGGCGCCTTGCTCAAGCGACGCCGGGCGTCAGCCCGTTTGCGAGGGGGAGTGCCGTTCCCTCATGCACCAGAGGGGGTAGGACTTGGCCCGCCGACAGACGAGGCCGCCGGGCCGCACCTCCAACGGACGACAAGTTGTCTAGTCGGTGATCACCTCCTAGCTCACCATCCCTCGGCGGCGCGGCTCGAAGGCCGCCGCCGATTTCGGTGAAACGTGTCGCACAAACCACCAATGCCCGTCGAGGTCGGCGGTGGCCTGTTTGGGCGGCCGACGGTGGTGAACAATGTCGAGACGCTGATGTGCGTGCCGCACGTCATCAACCGGGGAGCGGCCTGGTTTGCCGGCATCGGCACGCCGGACTGTCCGGGCCCGAAGGTCTACTCCGTCAGCGGCCACGTGAATAGGCCGGGCATCTACGAGCTCCCCATGGGCACCACGCTGCGTGACCTCATCTACAAACACGCCGGCGGCGTGCAGCGCAACCAGAAGGTCAAGGCGGTATCGCCGGGTGCGCTCGCCTCGCCGCTCCTCTCCGGCGACGAGCTGGACGTGCATCTGGACGTCTTCTCCGCACGTCCGCACAGCGAGCTCGGCGCCGGCGGCATCATCGTTTACGGCGAAGAGGTCGACATCGTGCCCCTGGTGCTGCGCGCGTCCACCTTCTTCGCTAACGAGAGCTGCGGCAAGTGCGTGCCGTGTCGTGAGGGCACACGCTGGATCGCCGACGCGCTGCAGCGAATCGTCGACGGCAAGGGCCGGCAGCGAGACATCGACATCATCAACGACGTCGCCGGCAACATGGAGCGCAAGACGCTGTGCATGCTCGGCTCCTTCGCCGCCTGGCCCGTTCAGTCTGCGCTGCGCAAGTTCCGTCCCGACTTCGAGCGGTACCTGGGGCATGCGCCTCCACGAAAGCAGTTGCCCGTACTGGCGGCCGAGTAGGCGAACACCAGGTTGGCACGAGACGTGCCGGCAGTACTGGTCCGCAAACTGCATGCCGTTGGGCTATTCAGTAGGGCCGTGGGCAGCGGTGAGGAGGAGTCATTGACTGAACCACTCGGCGTCGATCGCCATCGACGCGTCCAGAATGCCCTCTACCTCTGGCGGAAAAGCGAACATCACCCGGTCATCGCGTGACCGTGCCGGCGGACGTGGCCCTGACTGGGGCAGACGACGAAGAGCACTTCGCCTACGCCCGCGCCGCCGGCGCAGTGCTGGTGACCTTCAACCCAGACGACTTCATCGAGCTCCACGAGCGCACTCCGGATCATCCGGGGGTTTTCGTCGCCTATCAGGACAACGATCCCACGCGGGACATGGATGATCTCGTCCGGTCCGAGTTGCACCAGCCGCTCCGTCAACGCCGCTGACTGCTGCGCGCACTCGCCGCCACCCTCAACCTTCGCCTCTTCGACGAGTCGCCAGAATCGCTCTTCGTCCATGTGGCTCATTCTAGCCGTAGCTTGGCTACGGCGTAGCATCGTGCGGCAGCAGCCGGAATGGCTTTCCACCCGGACCGGCAACGGCGCGAAAGTGCCTTTGGTCCAGCGTCAGCACGTCGTGACACTGGTATCGCTCGGCAAGCACCACTATTGAGGCGTCTGCCAGCCCTAGACGAAGGTCTGCGTAGCGCTCGATCACCACCCTGGCGGCCGCGACGTCGGCAGCGCCGAAGGGTTCGAGTCGATAGGCGCCGCGGGCCACGTCCTCGAGCACTACCAGCTCGCCTTGCTGACCGGCAATCTCGGCGATCAGGTAGTCCAGCTCGGCCAGCACGAACGGCGACAGGATGCGCCGCTGCGGCTGCGCTAGGATGCGCGCGACCGCTGCGTGGTGGCGGTCTCGCCGGTCATAGTTGGCAATCAGACCGCTCGTATCAACCAGAATCACCGCTTCCCGAATCCTGCCTTGAGCAGCTCTTCTACTCGCTCGGACAGCCCGCCATCTCCACTGTCGAAGATACCCGAGCGCGGTGCAGGCGGTGTCTGCTGTGCGACGACTAAACGAATCCCTTCGCGGATCAGATCGGCCTCACTGCGGCCCGTCGTCGTCGCCGTGCGCTCCAGCTCTGCTTTCAAATCGTCCGGTAGATACAGCGTCGTCTTGTACATGCCATATAGTATGCCATACGTACACGGGGAACCCTACTGACCCAAGTACGATTTCATCAACTGCTTGGTGAGGTACTCCTTCACCGTCGTGAGGTCCTTCACCGTGTCGACCGTGCGCCAGAAGTTGCCGCTCTTGTAGGCCAGCAGCTTGCCCTCTTGGGCCAGGCGCGGGAACGTGTGCTCCTCGTGGTCGCCCTTGGCGGGCAGCAGCTCGCGGATCGCTCGATCCATGACGTACACGCCGGCGTTGATCCAGTACGGCAGCACCGGCTCCGACCTAAACCCGATCACGCGACCATCGTCGGCTAAGTCCACAATTCCGTACTGGCTGACGAACGGCGTCAGCAGGATCGTCGCCATCGCGCCGGCGTCCAGATGCGCCTGCACCATCGGCGCCAGGTCGAAGCTCGTCATCACGTCGCCGTTGGTCGCGATCACCGGCGCGTTGCTCGGTTCCAGTTCATTCCACGCCAGCTTGATGCCACCGCCACGCCCCAGCGGCGCCTCCTCGATCGCGTAGCGGATCTCGACGCCGAACTTCTCGCCGCCGCCGAAGTAGTCCTGAATCACTTGATGAAGGTAGCCGCACGAGATGACGATGCGCCGTACTCCCTGGCTCGCCAGCCAGCGCACCTGGTATTCCAGGATCGGTTTCTCCAGTATGAGCACCATCGGCTTGGGGCGATCATCGGTGTACGGCCGCAGCCGCTCCCCCTTGCCTCCGGCCAGAATGATCGCTTGCAGATCGTCCGAAACCGCCATTGTGCCTCACTTCGATTCGACGTGAGAGGTCGACCTAAAGCACGTCCAACGTCGAAAGTCCAAGGTCCAAAGCACGTCGCATCTTGTAGGCTCCCTTGGACTTTGGACCTTGGACTGTGGACTGAGTTTAGTGCCGCCTCTGGCAGCGATTATAGCCGTCTGGTCACGTTGCCTCGACCGGCACCAGCGTAAACGTCCGGCGCTCGCCGTCGCGCAACGCGACGACCGGGAGCAACTGGCCGATGCCCGCCGCCTGGAGCACCGCCTGCAGCTCGGTCACCTTCTGCACCGGCCGGCCGCCAACCGCGACGACGATGTCTCCCTTCTTGAGGCCGGCCTGCCTCGCCGGCTTGCCCTCTTCTACCAGGATGACCTCGAGGCCGGTGGCCTGTTCGAGCTCGTGTCGCCGTCTCCAGGCCGCCGGGAGCGGGCGCGGCTGCGTCGCGATGCCCAGGTAGGCGCGGCGCACGCGCCCCTCTCGCATGAGCAGACCGGCCACCCAACGGCCGGTGTTGATCGGGACGGCGAAGCAGATGCCCTGCGCGCCCGGTGCCGTGGCGGTGTTCACGCCCACAACCCGACCGCGCGAATCGACCAGCGGCCCACCCGAGTTGCCGGGATTGAGCGGCGCATCGGTCTGAATGACGTTCTCGATCAGGCGCCTGCGGTTCGGCGCCGGGAGCGTACGACCGAGCGCGCTGATGACCCCGGCGGTGACCGACGTCTGCAGGCCGTGAGGGTTGCCGATGGCGATGGCGAGCTGCCCGACCCGCAGACGGTCGGAGTCGCCGAGCTCCACTGCTGGGAACGTGTCTCCGTAGTGCCCCTGGACGCGCACGACCGCCAGATCGGTCCACGGATCGGTCCCGATGACCTCGACCGCCACGCTGCGGCCGTCCGGCAACGAGGCCTCGAGCTCGCGTGCCCCCTCGACGACGTGGCAGTTGGTGAGGATGTAGCCGTCGGGCGTGAGGAAGAAGCCCGAGCCGGCGCCGCGCACTTCGAACGGCCCGCGACGCGTGCGGACCTCTCCTACAATCGAAAGGTTGACCACCGCCGGCCCAACACGCCCCACCGCGCCGACGACCGCACGCGAGTAGGCGTCGAGCGCCTCGTCGTCGCGCTCTGTCCCCTGCCGATCGCTTCCCGGCACCGGACGAGCGCCATCTGCGGTACCCATGAGCCAATCAGCATCAACAAACATACTGCTGTCATTGTCAACTGGTGGTTTCATGGTCCCGTTATACCGCCATGCGCAAGGTCCGTCTGCGTGTTGGCGTCGAATTCCGTAGTCTGCTACCTGCAGAGCGGCTGCTCTGAGGCCTGACCAAGAGCTATCCTAGAGACATTCCTATGGTGGCGAGGAGCTCTTCGGCGGCCGGAGCCCCGGTCGTGTCGCCGTAAGTGCAGACGCTAGGCTGCAAGCTGCAAGAGAAGGATCGTAGACATATGCAGGCGCAAGCGGTGAGCACCGACGTGCAGGCGTCCAGTGGCAATGCCGCGCACACGACGACCGTCGCACGCAACCGGCTCGACGGGCTGGGACTGGCCCGTCTCAGGCAGATGTGGTGGAATCTGCCCGTGCCCGCGCTGTACGAGCACGCCATCGGGCGCGACGAGGGCTTGATCGCGGAGGACGGGCCGCTCGTGGTCAGCACCGGCAAGTACACCGGACGCTCTCCGGACGATAAGTTCATCGTGCGAGAGCCGGAGAGCGCCGAGAAAGTCCACTGGGGCCGGGCCAACCGGCCGTTTGATCCGGACCGTTTCGAACGGCTCTACCGGCGCGTGCTGGCCTACCTACAGGGCCGTGACGTGTTTGTGCAGGACTGCTTCGCCGGCGCCGATCCGGCGTACCGTTTGCCGTTGCGGGTCATCACCGAGTCGGCGTGGCAGAGCCTGTTCGCCCGCAACCTTTTCATTCGGCCAACGGCCGAGGAGCTGGCTGGGCACGAGCCACAGTTCACCGTCCTCAGCACGCCCGGATTCCAGGCTGATCCGGACGTCGACGGCACCAACAGCGAAGCGTTCGTCGTCCTCAGCTTCGCCCGGCGCCTCCTGCTGGTCAGCGGCACGAACTACGCCGGCGAGATCAAGAAGTCGGTGTTCACCGTGCTCAACTATCTGTTGCCGATACAAGGTGTCCTATCGATGCACGCCTCGGCCAACGTCGGCCCGAAGGGCGACGCTGCGGTGTTCTTTGGGCTCAGTGGGACGGGCAAAACGACGCTCTCGACCGACCCGGCGCGCGCACTGATCGGCGACGACGAGCACGGCTGGAGCGACACCGGCGTTTTCAACTTCGAGGGCGGCTGCTATGCCAAGGTGATCCGCCTCTCGCCCAGGGCCGAGCCCGAGATCTACGCCACGACGCGTCGCTTCGGCACCGTTCTCGAAAACGTCGTCGCCGACCGGCAGACGCGCCGCCTCGATCTCGACGACGAGAGCCTGACTGAGAACACGCGCGGCGCGTACCCCATCGGCTTCATTCCCAATGCCGATCCGAGCGGGCGCGCCGGACACCCGCGCACGATTCTCATGCTCACCGCCGACGCGTTCGGCGTGCTGCCGCCGATCAGCCGGCTCAACCCGGCACAGGCGATGTACCACTTCCTCTCCGGCTACACCGCCAAGGTCGCCGGCACCGAACGGGGCGTGACCGAGCCGGAAGCGACGTTCTCGACGTGCTTCGGCGAGCCGTTTCTCGTGCTGCCGCCGGCGACGTACGCCCGCATGCTCGGCGAGCGAATCGAGCAGCACGGCGTGCGCGTGTGGCTGGTGAATACCGGCTGGAGCGGCGGACCATACGGCGCCGGCCAGCGCATGCCGATCGCCTACACGCGAGCGATGGTGCGCGCCGCGCTCGAGGGCGAGCTCGACGACGTGCCCACCGTACCCGACCCGATCTTTGGCGTCGGCGTCCCCACCCAGTGCCCGCACGTGCCGGACGCCATCCTCCGGCCTCGCAGCACGTGGACCGATCCTGTCCAGTACGACCGCTACGCCCACGACCTGGCGCGCCGGTTCGCCGATAACTTCGCTCCATTCGCCGGCCAGGTCCCACCCGAAGTCCGCGCCGCCGGTCCGCGTGTGTAGGGTGCAAGCAAAAGTTCCGGGGACGCACCACGTTCTGTAGGGGCATATGGAGATACGCCCGGCCGCCGCCCCTGGGCGTATGTC
>JACQGX010000038.1 GCA_016199265.1 Chloroflexota bacterium
CTACAGACCGTGGTGGGTCCCCGGAACATGTGCCTGCACCCCTTTCGTACGTCGACCACGACGGAAGATCCCCTTGAGCGCGTGGTACAGCCGCACCGGCGGCACCTGGTTGAAGCGCGCCAGCTCGGTCTCGAGACGCGCAATCTCGGAATCCTTGTCCTGCACCACCGCGGCGAGCTGCGCGTCGCGCCGGGCGACTTCCCGCTCCAGTGCCTCGCTGCGCTCGCGCCACGCCCGCGTGTTCGCCGCTTCCCGCACCGCCCACTGTGCGATCCACTGCTCGAACGTGCTGCGCAGCTCGGCGCCGGTGATCGCGCCACGAGTGACTCGCTCGGCGAGCGCCTCTTCGACGCCGACGACAAAGGCGTAGCGCAGGAGCGTAGAGTAGAACTGCTCGCGTAGCGCAGTATCGGCCACGCTGCCGACGCCGACGACGTCGAAGAGCTCCGGATGCTTTTCGACCACCTGTACCGCGGCGCGACCCGCCTTGCGCTGCCGGTCGAGATACGGCGCCAGCTCGACCTCGTGCTCGTGATGCACCAGCGCCTGGGGACGGTAGACGATGCGCGTTCCGGCACGCATCAGGCGGTAGGCGAACTCGGTGTCCTCCAGGTACGGCGGCAGCGTGGCGTCGAACCAGCCGGCGGCTTCCAGGTCGGCGCGGCGCAGCGAGCAATTGGCGGTGTAGAAGCACGTGAACGGCACCTGTTCCGCATCGGTTATCGTACCGTAGTTGAATTGCGCGCCGCGCATGACGAGCTCCATGAACGGAGTCACGCGCAGCGCCGGAGCCCACGCTACGTGCCCCAGCACGGCGATGCCGCTGGATCGCTTGTGCTCGCGATAATGCGTCTCGAGCGTGCCGCGCACAGGCAGGCAGTCGTCGTCGAGAAAGACCAACAGGGGGGCGCGCGCCGCCCGCGCCGCGGCGTTGCGCGCGGCCGCCGGCCCGGCGTTCTCCTGTCGAATCAACCGTACGTCGAGCAGCGACCCACGTACCCCCGCCTCAGACGCCTCCGAGCCCGCGTGGCGCTGGGCAGTTTCGACGGCGGCCGCGATCTGGGCGGCATCGGATTCGGGAGAGCCATCGTCGCAGACGACGATCTCCCAGCCGGCGTCGACCTCTTGGCTCACCAGCGCCCGCAGCGTCCGCTCGAGCGCCGCGCCGCGCCGGAATGTGGGAATGACCACCGTGACGTCCGGACTCACGGCGGCGCTCCCGTGCACGTGACAAGCTGCGGCGACGACGTACGGTGGAAACGCTGCCAGAGAGTTTCCAACCGGGCGGCGGCGGCGGCGCCGGGACCCGTCCCTTCCCACGTACACAGCCAGTCCACGACGAGTGCTCTGACCCGCTCGACAAACGCCGGCGTCGGGACAGCGCCGGCGGCCGGCGCTTCCGGCCAGGTCTTGGCGAGCAACTCGGCGCGCGGCGAGACCAACGGCGTGTACGCGCAGCGCGCGACCAGCAGCGCGCCGGCGGCGTAGTAGGTCGCCAGCGGCTCCTGCCCGGCGCGGAGCGCGGCTTCGGCTCGCCGGTACTCGTCGAGCGCCAGTCGCGGATCGAGCTGTTCGGTCCGCCACGACGGAATCACGCGGAGCGCGGCGTTGTCGCCCCAGACCAGGACGGCGGTGGTGAGCAGCGATTGCTGGGCAACCGATGGCGGTAGCCAGCCCAACCGATGCGCCTCGATCCCATAGAGATCGACCGGAAGTGGTGCGAGCTGTCGCTCGAGCTGCGTACGCCAGCGGGCCAGCGACTCGCCGGGCCAGATGTGGCGGCCCACCAGCAAGATGCTCAGGGGAAGGCCGGCGAGCTGCTCCCCCGCCGCGACCGGACCGAATGCGAGTGCAGCAAGCAAGCCCGGCACCGTCCGCCCAACTCGGGTCACGGCGCACGGCCAATTGCGTTCAGCAGCGCGGCCGCCGCCATTGGTGGCTCGAATCGCGCGTGCGGCAAGCCCCAATAAACGTGGCTCAGCAGGCACGGCATGAGTCTACCGAGCGCAACGCACCAACGCACCTAAACCAGGTGCAGGATCGACCCCGCAGGCCTCCTCACCGGATGCACGCACTACTTCCGGATACTTCCGGATACGCCGCCGCTCGTCCTGAGCTGGTCGCAGGACGCGCCCGCGCTCCCCGGAACTTCGGCCGTGCATCCCTCCTCACCTGGCACGTTGCACGCTACCCGTGGTTCAGAACAGGTGCCGGTTGATCAAGAGGTGGGTGCCAACGCTGGCGGCGAAGCCGAGCGCAATGGCCCAGCTCCATCTGAGGTGGGCAAGAAACGTGTAGGAGTCACGCGCCTGGCCCATCAATGCCACGCCGGCGGCGCTGCCAATCGAGAGGAGCGAGCCGCCCACGCCCGCGGTCAGCGTGACCAGAAGCCACTGCCCATGGGACATCTCCGGGTTCATCGACAAGACGGCGAACATGACCGGAACGTTATCGACGATGGCGGAGATGATGCCGACGAGGAGGTTCGCGCCGGTCGCCCCAATACCGGTGTAGAGGCCTCGAGACGCCAGCGCCAGGTAGCCGAGGGCACCGAGGCCGCCGACCGAGAGGATCACGCCGTAGAAGAACATCAGCGTATCCCACTCGATCTTTTCCATCCGCTCGAAAATGTCCAATGGCTTCGACTTGCGGCGAAGTCGCACGGCTTCGAGGACTTCCTTGCGCCTGCGGGCGACACGCTCTCGCATCTTCACCGTCCTCTCGGCGCGTGGTTCTTCGCGTTCGAGACTGGCAAAGACGTTGTCGAGCTCGTTGATCAATTCGTCATCGCCGCCGGCCGGGATGACTCGGTGATGCCCGGCGAGGCGGTTGAATCCGTAGCTGTAGATCTTGAGGATGCCCAAGCCGGTCATCATGCCGATGGCAGCCGGCAGGTCGAGGAAGTTGTGAAACATCACCGTGAGCCCAATCGTCCCGGCGAAGAGCAACACGACGGTCACGGCGCCGGACTCCAGCGCCGGCCTCTCGCGCACTGGGGCCGGCAAGCCGTGCTCGACGGCGAAGGCCATGAGCAGCGCGGTAACCAGCCAGTTGACCGCCGATGGCAAGAGTAGACGGAAGAACTCGAAGAACGACACGATTCCCGCCTGCCAGACCATGAGCGTGGTGATATCGCCGAACGGACTGAACGCGCCGCCGGCGTTGGCCGCGACGACGATATTGATGCACGCCAGGGTTATGAACTTTGGCCTTCCCCGCCCGACGGAAATCGCGACGCTGCCGAGCACGAGCGCGGTGGTCAGGTTATCGGCGACGGGCGACATCACAAACGCGAGCGCGCCGGTTACCCAGAACAACGTGCGGAGCGAAAAACCGCGACCGACGAGCCACGCCCGCAGCGCGTCGAAGACGCCGCGCTCCTCCATCGTGTTGACGAAGGTCATGGCGACGAGCAGGAAGAGGAACAGCTCGCCATATTCGAGCAAGTTGTGGCGCGCCGCGTCGGCGGCGGCCTCGCTTGCGCCGGCCAGCGCGAAGGCAATGCCGACCAGCAGCCAGATGGCGCCGGCCGAGATGAGCGCCGGCTGAGACTTACGCAGGTGCAGTTGCTCCTCAGCCATCACCGCGCCGTAGGCGACCACGAAGATGACCACCGAGGTGATGCCGGCCCAATGTCCGGTTAGGTCCATCGCTGGCACGCTGTAAGCTCCTTGATCGTGCGCCGGCTCGCGGCCATCTCCTCCGGCGCGCGGCCGCTGTGGCCGACGAGTTCGGCTGGGCTGGTGTGGTGGCACGGTCGATCCAGGCAAGCGCAACCCGGGGATCACTCAGACACGCTCACCGCCGGCCGACATGCGCACAATTTTAGCCACTAGCGGCGTACCCTTGCGCCGCAGCTCGGCTGCTGCCGGCGCTACGCTCGTACGCTGTTTGCGCTTCTCCGGCGACGGTTGGGCCTGTGCCAGCTCGGTCCGCGCCAGCGAGTCACCGGACAGCCGTCGCGAAAGAACGCTGCCGACAGACACCAGCGCCACGCCCGCCATCAGGGCAATCCCGACGACGAGCAGCGCTACACTTCCGGTGAACACGGCGGCCAGCACGAACGTCGCCCCCAAGATATCGCCGATCACCAAGATGGCGAGCTGGGTGCCGGTAGAGATGGGGGGCGGTTTGCGCTCGCTTTGCACTCTGCACTTGGTTTAGGCCGCGACCCTGTCGGCGTGATAGGCAAACTCGGCGACGGTCGGCTTCACGAGTCGCTCGAAGTCGGCGTACTTGAGGCTCATCGTGTCGGTGTGCGTGCCCGCCTGAAAGACGATGGTCTCATCTGCAGCCAGCGCTCTATCGACGTAGACCGGCACGTTGTACAGGTTGCCGAACGGCGGCATGGCGCCGACTTCACAGTCAGGGAAGAGGGTCATGAACTCGTCCTCACGCGCCAGGCGAACTTGCTTCGTTCCCAACATCGAGCGCACCTGCTCGATGTTGACGCGGTACGGCGCAGGTAGGGCCAGCATTGCCGGCCGGTCGTCGGCGTAGGCGACGACCACTTTCGCCACCATTCTGCCGGGTACATGCTCGACCGCGGCAACCTCCTGAGCGGTATAGGCCAGCGGGTGGTGCTGCACCTGAAACGGGACCTGCTGCTCGCGCAAGTATGCTTCCAACCTGTCCTTGCAGTCCATTGCGGTACCTCCTTCTGGGGCTCCCGTCCATCCGTATGTCCACATGTCTACCGTGTGTCCGCACGCCTGCCGTGGCGGTCTTTGAGGTCTCAAAGCACCTCGTCGACGGCTCACCGGCACCCGACACGGCAGGGACCCTATCACCATTCTATACCCGTTCCTCAGTTGTGGGAACGGACCGGCGCCAGCGCGAACGACGCCATCGCTTCTCGGTGCGCTATCATCTTCACGAAGTCATGCCATGGCGACGACGGAGCGCGCGACCATCGCCGATCTGTATGCAGCACCCGGCAAGGCGGAGCTTGTCGACGGACGGGTAGCGCACATGCCACCTGCTGGGGATATGCCGAATCGCACCGGTATAGCAGTCGTGTTTAGCATTTTGCAGTACGAGCCCTTGCCCCGTCGCTGAATCGGCCCGGTCACGATGCCTGTCTGCCTCACCTGCCGGCAGCCGGTGATGTCGCAGACTTGGGCGGGCGGTGGTTGCCGTCCGGCGAGGACGCTGCAGTGGAAATGCGGGTGGCCTGGCTCTCCGACGTGCACCTCGACTTCGTAGGCCAATGGCGGCGGCGGTGGCTGGCCGCCCGCGTCGCCGCTCGCTTGCCCGACACCGTTGTGATCAGCGGTGACCTTGCCGACGGGCGAACGGTCGCCGCTGCCCTGGCGACGTTGGCCACATGGATCCGCTGTCCGATCTACTTCGTGCTCGGCAACCACGACTTCTACCACCGACGAATCGCCGACGTCCGCGCCGAAGTCGTGGCAGTAGCGCAGGCACAGGCACGCACCGGTGCGCTGCCGGAGACGCGGATGGCTGCAAGGAAGGGCTGGCCGGCCAACTTGCGCTACCTTCCGGTGGTGGAGGTAGCGCAGGTTGGGCCCGGCGTCGCCGTGGTGGGCCACGATGGCTGGGCCGACGGGCGCAACGGCGACTACGCCCACAGCCGCGTCGTACCCCACGACTTCCGCTACATCCACGACTTCCAGGTGCTCGGCACGCCGGAGCAGCGCCTGCGCCTGATGCAGCGTCTGGCCGGCGAGGCTGCGGCGCACTTCGCGCGCGTACTCCCGCGTGCGGCGGCGGCCTACGCTCGCGTGATCGCCATCACGCACACGCCGCCGTTTGCCGAGGCGTCCTGCTATCGCGGCGCCCCGTCAGGTCCCGACGTGCTGCCCTTCTACTCCAACCGATGCGTCGGCGAGGTGCTGCGCGAGGTGATGGCTCGGTACCCCGCCTGCCGCTTGACGGTGCTCGCGGGGCACACCCACGGCGCGTGCCGCTACGCCGCCGCGCCCAACATTGAAGTACTCACCCCCGCCGCTACGTATGGGCGGCCGGGTGTGGCCGGCCTGCTGCGGCTGGGCGCGCCGCGCACCGCAGGCGGTCCCCGGAACACTACCCGCACCCATCAACTATGACCAAAGGGTCTTGACGTACTAGAACGTATGTACTATCATGATTCCGTGAGCTGCAGCTCGCCTAACCAGCCAAAGAGGACATTTAGGAGTGGTGAACATGACCGATACAGCAACGGCTGCGCGGCGCGTGCGGCCGATTCCGGAGGGCTACCACAGCCTGACTCCGGCCCTGGTCGTACACAATGCGGCCGAGGCGATCGAGTTCTACAAGCGCGCCTTTGGCGCCCAGGAGCTGGGCCGTATGCCGGCACCGGATGGCCGGCGCATCTGGCACGCGGAGCTGCAGATCGGGGACTCCCGCCTGATGCTGAGCGACGAGTTCCCGGACATAGACGAGAGCCGCTCGCCGAAGGCCCTTGGTGGGACGGCGAGCTCGCTGCACCTCTACGTCGAGGACGCCGACGCCGCCTTCCAGCGCGCCGTAGACGCTGGCGCCACCGTCAGCATGTCTCTGGTGGACGCCTTCTGGGGTGACCGCTACGGCAAGGTTACTGATCCCTTCGGGCACCAGTGGGGAATCGCCACGCGCCAGGAAGAGGTGAGCGAAGAGGAGATGCAGCGCCGGGCACAAGCGTTCGCCGCCGAGTCCGCGTAGCCTACGGGGCGCCCCCCGGCGCTGTGTTGCCTGCCACACAACGTGCAGGCAACACGGCGCCGGGGGGCGCAGAGCACTTGGTGCAGCGCCGGATGGAGCGGGTGGCGATGTGCGGGTCCCGCCCGGGCGCGGCCGCTGGCCAGACCGGCGCTGCTCACCCTCCGCCCTCTCTCGAAGCGCCTCGCTCGACGCCGTCCTTGATCCATCGCAAGCTCTCCCCCATAGTCTGCCTGAAGACCCACTTGAAGAGCGGGAGTATGAACCGCATCAGCCCCGCTGCTTCGGCATCAATCGCGAGAGTGAGGCGAGTACTCCCCTCTCCCACTGGCTCGAACGTCACCCGCTGCTGGAGCACGAAGCGCCCGAAGCGGGATATCGCGGCAAAGCGCCGGTCAGGCTCATACTCAACCACCTCCACCGTCCCCTCAACCTGCTTGCCACGGTCAAGGCGGACCAGGCGGGCTGTGGTACCGGCGCCCATCGGGCCCGCTGATGTCTGGACCAGCTCGACGATGGTTGGATCCCACGTCGGGTGGTTCGCGAAATGGTCGGTCGCCACGTATCGGAAGACCTGATCGGGTGGCCGGTCGATGGTTTGTGCAGCCTGCAATCGCAGCATCGGCGCTCCTTTACGACTGATCAAAGGTGATGCCGTTGATCGTCAGGTCGACGAGTTACGCGGTTAGCGCTCCACTGCGAAGGAGCGCTAACCGCGCAACTGTCCCGCTTCCTACGGGCGTGGGTCCCGCTCACATTCATGGAGACGGAGGGGCGGCAGTGGGGGCGATCTTCGTGACGAAGGCGTCCGAGCCGCCGCCGAAACTCGCCTGCAAGGGGCGCGCTCTCCGGAAATCGGTCGACCCGGTGGTACCCGCGACATAGGCATTGCCCGCCGGATCCACGGCCATGCCGTTGCCGGCGTCGAAGCAGTTCCCGCCGAGGTAGGTCGAGTAGACGAGGACCGGGTCGATGACCAGCGGGCGCGCCGGATCATAGGCGCCGAGATGAAAGCCCGGTCGCCCGCACCCGGGAGCGCTCCACGGCGACGACGCCCAGCGTCCTGCTCGCCGCACCAGAAAGCGGCCGAGCCGCACCGACTAAGTCGGTTTCGCCCTTGGCTCCGCGCAACACCTCGGCGACCAAATGTCCCTGTCGTCGCGCTTAACGGCCTCTGAGTTGGCGGCAGTGTACCCCCACCGTCGATTCGTGTCAAACTGAGTTGGCACCGATTGCACGGTTCATTTTGCACTTGGTTTAGGGGGCGGGACGAACTGGGCGGCCTGACGACCGCCTGCCGCGTTGAACATCGCGGAGTGGACCTCGGCCCCGAGCGGGTTCGTGACGCCGTTCCGGCAAGGGAAGCCGGGAATGCACCCGCCGGTGTCGCCGGCCGCGATGGAGACCTCGTACGCGACCCGACCATTCGCATCGGCCGTCACACGCGTCGCGAACTGAAGGGTTGCTCCGGTCGCGTCGATGAAGAGGTCGGCCGGACCGCAGGGCGAACCGGTCACCGGGTTGCCGTTGGTGCAGGCCGAGGGGTCGTTGAACACCGCCCAGAGCACGTCGACCGTCTCCCCTGGCTCCAGCGCCCTGGTCGCGACTACCACCTTGAGGCTGCCAGATCTCCTTTGCAGTTTCGCCTTGGAGCCCGCGATGACGTACCCGTCTTGGAGCGACGTGACCTGAATCGTCTGCTTCGTAACCGCCGAGGCTGCGGTAGCGGCTGCGTCGGGGCCAGCATCGGCCGAGAGCAGGGCGAGGCTGAGCCCGCCCGCCACGAAAATCCCTAGCCATGGTCGCCACTGGAATCTCATCTTCGTACCTCCATGACCTTGCACCTCCATCGGGCCGGCCGCCTCGAAGAGCGCCGTGAGCGCGTCGCGGTCGCCGAGGACCCAGTACGCACCGAGCAGATGCACCGCCTCCGGGCCGGCGTGCCGCGCAGCCACGTCGACGAATGGACCATAGCCGGGCTGCGTCTCCAGGCGACCCCACACCTGGACGGCGACGCTGCCGCCGGCGGTGACGACGCGCGCCATCTCGCGCAGCGCCTGCGCGACGTCCGGGAAGAACATGAGCGCCGACTGGCACAGGACGGCGTCGAACGAACCGTCGGCGAACGGGAGCGCCGCCGCGTCCGCCTGCCGCCACTCGATGTCGGGCCGCAGGCGCCGGGCGACTGCCAGCATGGCCGGGTTCAGGTCGACGCCCACGACCTTGCCGCTTCCGCCCATCCGGTCGACGGAACTGCTCATCGCGTACCTCCTTGTCCGGTCCTCTTGTTGGTCCCTCGTAGAGCCAGTATGCGCCCCTCGTACAAGGCAAGCATCGGGCAGTTGCCCTATCTGCGGGCGCATTCGCCGCGCTCGGTCGGGGC
>JACQGX010000384.1 GCA_016199265.1 Chloroflexota bacterium
ATGCGGCCGGGCGGCTGCGTGGAGCCGGGGGGAGTACAGGGGTCATACAGCCGCAGCAGCAGCTTGACGATAGTGGTCTTGCCGGCGCCGTTGCGTCCCACCAGCGCGACGCACTCGCCAGGGCGGATGATGAAGGAAACGTCGCGCAGGACGGGAGTTGACGAAGGGTCCTTCGTCTCGTGCGGATACGCGAACGCGACGTGTTCGAACACGATGCCCTCGCGGATGGGGCGCGGCGCCGGCCGCGGGTTGGCCGGCAGCGGCAGATCGGGGGGCGCGTCGAGCACGCGGAAAAGGCTGGGGAGGAAACCGAGCGGCAAGGGGAGGAATCCGATCTCGGTGCCCAATCCGGCGAGTCGCGCATGGAGCATCGTCGCGGCGCCGCCGTAGAGGGCGAGGTCGCCGATGGTGCGCTCGCCGCGCGTGATGAGCCAGGCGAGGTAGACGTACACCGCGCCCGCGACTGCGGCGGCGAGCGCCGAAGTCAGGCCGGTCGAGACCGCCAGGCGGCGGCGCAGGCGATCGAGCGCGCCCATCGTCCGTGCGAAGATGGCGTCGTACTGCCGGCCAAAGAACGGGCCCAGACCGTAGAGGCGCACGTCTTTGGCGTCGGCCGGCGCGAGCAGCGTTTCGCGACTGTACTGCAGGCGGCGCGCCTCGGGCGTCTGGACGTAGAGGTGGCTGTGCATGCGATGGCCGTAATCCCACTCGCGCGCCATCTGCGGCAGCGCCGCCAGAACGATGATGATGGGGATCAGCGGGTGAAGTGAGGCCAGGACGAGGACGAGCCCGGCGGCGGTGAAGAGGGCGACGCCAGCCCGCGCGCCGTAGACGACGAGGTTCAGGCCACCGTGGGCTGCCTGGTTGCGGGCGCGCGTCAGGTCGTCGGCAAAGCCAGGGTCCTCGAAACGCACGAGGCCGCGCCAGCGATTGGCCGCGGCCATAAGCTGTTCGGTGACGTAGCCGGTGAGCCGGTCGCCGGCGATCGCCTGAAAGGTCGCCGCAAAGGGCTGCAAGAGCTGCCCCACGGCAAGCGAAGCGGCGGTAAGCGCGATCCAGGCGACGAGTGGGAGTCGCTCCGCAAGCGGGGCGGGCGCGGCGGCAACGCCGAGATCGACCGCGGCGCGATCGAGCACCGCTTTGGACAGCGCCAACTGCAGAGGGGCGACCATCGCCTGGGCCACGATGAGCAGGAGAATGATGAGCAGGAGGCGTGGCCCGGCACGCCAGACCAGCCGCACCGCCAATCGGGTTAGCCGCGCGACGTCGCTCACCATCGCGCCGAACGGCTTGTTCGCCGGTACTTCCATACTCGTGGCGCCGTGCTCCGTCACCCAGCATACGCGGGTTACCGGTGGGCGCGCAAGGGGCGTGCTGCAGCGGCGGTCAAGTAGCCGGACAGCAGCCACACAGATGACGTGCGGCCACGCCCACTGGCACCCGACCAGGTACTCCAACCCAGCAAACAGGCGCTACCTGCCTGTCGTCGATGGCGGTGTAACCGAAGCGGCTGCTGCCGGCCTCTTGAATAGCACTTGTAGACGGACAAGCACTTCGGCGAGCTTGTCCACGCGCACGCGGCCGAACCGCGCGCGAATCAATGCTCGATGAACGGTGAACAGCTTACCTGCTTGGATGACGCTGGGCTTGGGTAGCCGGCGCTCGACTACATCGGCTGCGCTGAGCGGCACTTCCCACGGCGACAAGTGCGGTGGCACTTGTGAGGTGATCGCACAGAGGATGAGATCGTCGGCGTGGAACCCATCCGGCGAGACGACGAGGGCAGGACGCTGCTTTTGTCCGCTCAGAGCCGTAAAGGGGAATGGCACCAGCACGATGGTGCCCTGTACGTACGTTGCTACCGCCCCGGTTCGACTTCCACCTGGTCCCACACCTGGTCCTCCTCGTTGTCCCAGAAGGCGAAAGCGCTCTCACTCAGAGCCAGCCATCCCAGCGACTCGGCTTTGCGGGCCTCCTGCTCGACACTTTCCTCTATGCGCCGCTGGTCGACGGGCGAAATCACGGCAATCGGCGAGCCGCGGAACGTGAGCAAGACGCGCTCGCCGCGCTGAATGCGCGCGATGATCTCTCCCGTGTGTTGCTTCAACTCCCTTGCGCCGACGCGGTACACTAGCGTTCTCCTCTAGGTAAGACGCTCAAGTGAATACAATTGTAGCACTTATTGGTCCACAGCGGGCTAGCCCGCTGGCCGCCAGGCCATGGGGTCAGTCTCTCCGCGTGACCCAGATGTGCAGGCTGCCGAGTAGGCGAGATCCAGCCGTAGTGTTGGCGGTAGCAACGAAACCGGCATAGCCTAACCCGGATTACTCACGCTGTCTCCGCTCATCCTGCGCGTGTCGCAGAGCCTGCCCTGAGCGCAGCCGAGGGGATGCGCACGCACTGCCCAGGAGCGGTAAAGATCCACGCTAACCGAGCACGCGGAGCAGATTCTCACCCAGCACCAGACGGATTTCGTCCGGCGAGTGGCCGCGGTCGAGCAGCCCCTGGGTGATCAACGGGTACTCGGTAGCGTCGCGCAGCAGCGTCCCGCCGCCGTCGAAGTCCGAGCCGATGCCGACGTGCCCCGGCCCGGCCACCGCCAGCGCGTGCTCGAAGTGGTCGAGCAGACGCTCGAGCGTCGGGTGGTCGGGGTCGATAAAGTCCGGTACAAACGTGATGCCAACCACGCCGCCGTTCTCCTTCATCGCGCGCAGTTGCGAGTCATTCAGGTTGCGGGGGTGTTCGCACAGTTGCCGGCAACTGCTGTGCGAAGCGATCACCGGCTTGGTTGTTGCTTCCATCACGTCCCAGAAGCCGCGCTCGCTCAGGTGCGAGATATCGACGAGAATGCCCAGGTCGTTCATCTCCCGCACCAACTGGACGCCGAACTCGGTGAGGCCGCCGCCGGTGCGCGTCTCCCCCACGCCGTCGGCCGCCAGGCTGCGCGGATTGTGCGTCAGGCTGATGGCGCGCACGCCGATGCGGTGGAACATGCGCAGCACGTTGATGCTGCCGTCGAGCGCTTCGCTGTTCTCGATTGTCAGCACCGCCGCGAGCTTCCCGGCGGCGCGGGCCGCGCGTATGCCGGCGGCGTCGAGCGCCAGCGTGGCCTCGTTCGGGTGGGCGGCCAGGTCGGCGGCGAAGAAGCCGTGGCCGTCGAGCGCGTACGCCAGGTGGTTGCGCCAGGCGCGGGTCACGTCGACGGCAAAGAAGGCGGCGTCGATGCCGCCGGCCCGCATCTTCGGGAAGTCGATCTGTGGCTCCTGGCAACGTGCGGCGCTGTCGAGCGGACCGCGCAGATACCGAATGGTGCCATCGCGCCGTGCGAGCGTGTCGTCCGGCGCGCCGCTCATGCTCCGGTTCCCCATTCGGATGTGGTAGACAATCGAGTCGTTGTGCGAATCGATTACCAGCGCCTCGCGGTGGAGGGTTGCAGCTTCTTCGCTGATCTGCGGTAAGGGTGGCATAGGTGTCATGGGTGGTGACACATCATACATCGCCGGCCGTCAGCACCGCCGGATAGCAGCAGTCCAGTCGACGACCATGCTAAAGAGGGCCGTTAGCTTGCGCGTACTCTCCGCGATGCAGCGCTGACCGCTGACCGCTGACCGCTGACCGCGAACAACTCACCCGGCGACCTGTATGATAGTCGCCATCGTGCCAACGACCACACGTCCCAACGTCCTGCTGATCACGACCGACACGCAGCGCACCGACACTCTGGCGTGCTACGGGAACCCCCACGCCATCTCGCCCCACCTCGACCGGCTGGCGCGCGAAGGAGTCGTCTTCGATCAGGCGCATACCCCGTCGCCGGTGTGCATGCCGGCGCGCTGCGGCCTGCTGACGGGCGTACACACGCCGGTCCACGGCTGCATCGAGAACGGCGTGCAGCGTTACGAGCACCTGCCGCTCCTGCCCGACCTGCTCAGAGCCGCCGGCTACACCAACGTCATGGTGGGCAAGACGCACTTTGGCCCAGTGCCCGATTCGTTCGACGTCCAGCACGTCCTGCGCGGCGAGAAGAGCGGCGACTCCGACGACTTCTACGGCCAACACCTACGGCAGCATGGCTACCGCCGCGGCTCCCGTCACCCCAACCCGATCCCGGAGGAGCTCTTCTGCGAGGCGTTTCTGGTCGACACCACCATCCAGGAGATCGAACGCGTTGTCGAAGCAAACCGCGGGCCGTTCTTTGCCTTCTGCTCGATGCTCAGCCCGCACGAGCCGTTCGATCCGCCGGGGCGGTGGGCGACGGCGTACGACGACCGGCCGCTGCCGCCGCTCAACTACACGCCCGGCGAAGAGGAAAGTCTTCCCCGTCACCTGCGCGTGCTACTGGGGCTCGACCGCGATGGCAAGCGCGCGACCGACAACGAGGGGAAGCCGCTGGCGATCCGTGATGGCCGGCCGGACGTGGCGCGCATCGACGCGGAGCGACGTCTATATTATGGAAGCGCTGCGTACTGCGACCAGCAGATCGGGCGTCTGATCGACTACCTCGACCGCAGCGGATTGCGTGAGCAGACACTCGTGATCTTTACCTCCGATCATGGCACCCAACTCTACGACCACGGTTTCAAGGACAAGCACGACTACTACGACGCCTCGTGGCGCGTGCCGCTGATCCTGAGTCTGCCCGGCACTTTGCCGCAGGGCGAGCGGCGCGACTTCGCCATCTGGAACGATCTGACCGCCACCATCCTGGCCGCCGCCGGTACCGGCTGTGCGACGATGCAGGCGTTCGACCTCTTCACGCCGCTGGCGCGCGGCGAGGCCTCGCCGCGGCGGTGCGCCGTAGGCACGCTGTACAAGTCGTGCGCGCTGGCAACTCCCCGCTGGAAGCTGGAGTACTACTTCGAGGACGGTCTTGGGCGCCTCTTCGATCGCCTACTCGATCCCCTCGAGCGCACCGACCTCTACGACACCCCGACCCACCGCGCGCTGCGCGACGACCTCGTCTGCGCGCTGCTCACCTGGCGCGCTGACCTCCTCGACCTCCACGGCCTACAAGCGCGCACCGGCGGTGGCGGTCCGGTGGCGACACGCGCCGCCGCCTACACCCGCGCGATGCGCGGCACCGACCCCGAGCGGCGCCTCAACGACTACGTCGATGCCATCGAAGAGCGGTACTGGGGTTTATCGGCCGATCCCGTTTGACCATTCAGCCATGGACGAGGTGCAGAAGGCTGATATGTGAGTGCACCAGATCCTTCACTGCGTTCAGGATGACACTGGAGCGGCTGAACTGAAGACGAGCGGGATTTGTGCAATAGTCCCGTCAGATAGACTGATAGCTGCCAGCAGACGCATGGTAGCTCATGGTCCAGCTTCACGCTCCCGGGTCCAGTCGACTACGACCAAGCCAGGCACGCGGCTGAAGTGGGCAGTATTGCGGCTCACGACGGCGAGGTTGTGTGCCAAGGCGGTGCCGGCGATGAGAGTATCAACCTCGCCGATGAGACGGCCACGGCGGTGCAGGTCAACCCAGACCTGCGCTGCATGGCGCGCACAGACCTCGTCGAATGGCAGAATGCGACTCAGCCGACACAAACGCTCGAAGGCTGCGAGACGCACGTTCGCGCCAATCAATTGCAGCCCGCGTGTGATCTCGTAGCGGGTCAACTCTGAAAGTGTAAAAGCGCCGTGCGCCCGCAGATACGCGGCCGCGTTGACCCGCACTTGCGGGTGCCGTCGCGCGTAGAGCGAGAGCGTGTCAGTGTCGAGGAGAGCTTCAGGAATCTCAGCGGTCAAAGAAGTTCTGCTGTTCAAGCCGTGCACCCTGCAAGGCCGCCTCTTCGTCTGGAGTTAGCCCTCCCAAAGCGGCGTCCGCCAGCCGCTCGATATCTGCAATGCGCGCTTCGAGGTCCTCTGGCGCCTCTTCTACTGCAGCGGTCTCGACCACAAGGCGAAGGCGAACATGCTCCGGCACGCCGGCAACCGGCGTCTGCGGCCGAAACACATTATCCTCGTACACGGCATCTACCACCTGCTTCATTTCCGTCAGCCTGAGCGCTACACTCCTAAACAGATTGTATCGGGTGCCAACTGGGAAGCGGTGGTTGCGGGCCACCCGCCAGGACCACCGGGATGTCCGCCAGCGGGTCGCCGGCCCATTGCTGCCACGCTTCGAGCTCGGCGGCGAGTCGCTGAATGCGCTCGTGTTGGTCAGGATCTTGGGATCGATCGTCGAGCTCCCAGGGGTCCTTCGCGAGGTCGAAGAGTTGGAGGCGATCGGTCCCGGCTCGCCCATCGCCGGCGCGGTAGTAGCGGATCAGCTTCCAGCGCTCGTCGGCCACCATCCGCTGCACATCCTTGTAGACCGAGCAGACGCCGTCGCGGATGCGCTCCTGCGTGTTGGTAAGCAGGGGGACCAGGCTCCGGCTCTCCACCGTGGCGGGCATCGGTACCCTGGCCAGGTCGCAGAGGGTCGGGAAGAGATCCGGCGTGTGTGTCAGCGCGTCGAACCGCCTGCCGGCGGGAATGCCCGGGCCGCGCATGATGGCGGGCACGCGGACGCTGTGCTCGTAGAGATTCTGCTTGCCGAGGAGCCCGTGCTGCCCGACGGCCAAACCGTGATCGGCCGTGTACACGACGATCGTGTTGTCAGCCTGACCGGTTTCCTCGAGCACGTCGAGGATCTGGCCGATCCAGGCGTCGAGGTGCGTGATCATGCCGTAGTAATCGGCGATGTGTTGCCGAACCACCTCCGGCGTGCGCGGCCACGGCGCCAGCTCCTCATCCCGCACGCGCATCTCGCCGTTGTCGAAGGGATGCTCGGGCAGAAAGTTCTCGGGTAAGGGGATACGGCCCGGCTCGTAAAGTGCAGCGTATTCCGGAGGCGGCGTCCGCGGGTCGTGCGGTGCGGTGAACGCCAGGTAGAGAAAGAAGGGGCTGTCGCCGTTGCCGGCGCGCCCTGCCGCATGACCCGAGGTTTGGCCCGCGGTATGGTCGCGCAGGAAGCGGATGGCCGCCTCGCCGAACAGCTCGGTCGAGTGCTTGTCGCCTTCGTAGCGCGCGCTCTGGGGGTACTCACCCGTGGGATCGAAGTCGTGGACCGGGACACGGTAGTGGTCGCTCATCCCACCCAAAAAGATCTTGCCCCCGCCACTGAAGCTCCTGGCAAAGCTTTGCTTGTCGTTATGCCACTTGCCCACATGTAGGTGTGGTAGCCCGCTTTCCGAAACACCTCGGGCAGCGTGGGCAACTCGGGGTTGATCGTCATCAGGCCCGCGCGATCGTGCAGGTCCCTGCTGGCCAGTGCGCGAAACGGATTGTTCCCGGCCATGAGACACGCCCGAGCGGGAACGCACACCGCGCCGGTGAGGCCGCCGTAGTGGTAGTTACGATCGAAAGAGACGCCGTCCTGTATGAGCCTATCGAGGACCAGCGTCTGGACGGTCGGATCGCCGCAGGCGCGAATCGCGCTGTAGCGGTGGTCGTCGGCGATCATGAACAGGATGTTGGGGCGTTCAGGTGCACGGCTCATCTGAGTATTCCTCCCTCGCTGCGCCGGCGGCCGGCCGCTCATGTACCCTCGGCAGGCAACCGTCCACCATTATTCCACGTGAGTGCTGCAACTATGACCGAGCTGACTGGTGCACCGTGAGCATAGTCACGGCCATCGCCGCGCTCCTCGTCGGCATCTCCATCGGCTACGTCGGAATCGGCGGCATCTTCCTCATCCCGGTGCTTATCGCGGCCGAGGGGCTGCCGGTGCAGGTGGCCATCGGCACGGCGCTGGCGACCTTCTTCTTCACCGGGTTGGGCGGCACCATCACATATGCTCGGCAGCGGCGCATCCCGTGGGGCCTGGCTCTACTGACCAGCGCCGCCAGCCTCCCGTTCGGCCCGCTCGGCGCCAAAGTGAGTGTCTCGTTACCGGCGCCAGTCGTGCAGGCCGCGTTTGCCTTGTTCCTGATGATCAGCGGCGCCATTGCGTTCGCCCGCGCGATCGGGTGGTTCCCGTCTCTCCGGCGGCCACCAATCGCGCATCCTGTATCTACCGGTCGGGCAGCGGCCGCCGAACTGGCAGCACCACTGCCGATGCCGATCGTGCTCGCGTGTGGCGCGATTGCCGGGTTCGCCGCCGGCTTGCTTGGCGTCGGCGGCCCGGCGGTTCTGGTGCCGCTGCTCCTGCTGCTCGGTGTACCGGCGGCCGCGGCCGTGGCGGCGAGCCAGGTGAACCAGATAGCCGCCTCGCTCGCCGGTGGCGCCGGTCACTTCGTCTTCGGCGAGCTGTATCTGGGCTTGGTGCTGGCCGTGGCGACCGCCGAAGTAATCGGCGTCTGGCTCGGCGCGCACCTCAGTCGACGCACGAGCCCACAGGCGCTGCAACCTGTCGCGGCCGCGGCGTGCTTCGTCGTCGCCGGCTGGACGATGTGGCGGCTGATCGTGCGGTGAGGGTGATGCGTTTTCGCCGTGGCGCTTGCGGCAGTTCGTGCGCACGACGGCGACGGCGCCTTCCTCACCGGGCCGGAGCACACGCTGGCGCTGTCCGAGGCGACGACGACGGTGCCGGCGCGCAAGTCGCTGAGCAAGGCCTCATACCTTCAGGACGTGGTGCTGCGCCCGTACTACGAGTCGCTCCAGTACGGCTGGAGCGTGCCGCAGCACCCGCGGCACCGCGAGATCGAGACCAAGCTGATTGAAGTGATCGGCGAGGCGACACAGCAGAAGAAGAGCGTGCAGCAGGCGCTCGGAGACGCGGCGGCATTTGCCAATGGCCTGCTGGCGAGTAGGTGATCGGGCGGCACAGTCCACATCGCGAGGGAGAAAGAGATACGGTGACAAAGCGCCAGACTGAAGTCGCCATCGACGGTACCGCATGGCTCATCAATGGGAAGCCGACGTACCCGGGGCGGGAGTATCGGGGCTGGAAGATCGAGGGTCTGCTGCTCAACAGCCGGATGGTGCAGGCGACGTTCGACGACGAGAACGAGGCGACGCGCCCGTTGTTTGCCTATCTGGACTCCGGCGTGTGGGACCCGGATCGGAATACCGACGAGTGCGTCGCCGCCATGCCGTCGTGGCACGCGCACGGCCTCATCGCCATCACCGTCAACCTGCAAGGCGGCCGGCCAACCGGCTACGGCGGCCAGGATCCAGACGTGCTCCTGGCGAAGATGCGCGAGCGCGGCGTCACGGCGCCGGAAGAGGAGATCTGGGCCGGACTGCCGAGCCGGCGCTCGAACCCCTGGCACAACAGCGGCTTCACCGCCGGCGGCGACCTGAAGCCGGCGTACTTTCACCGGCTGGCGCGCGTGCTCGACGCCGCCGACGCCCTGGGCATGGCGGCTATCGTCAGCCTCTTCTACCAGGGGCAGGACGAGCGGCTGCGCGATGAGGCGGCGGTGCGGCGTGCGGTTGACGGTGCGTGCGGCTGGATCCTCGACCGCGGCTACACCAACGTCGTGATCGAGATCAACAACGAGTGCAATACCGCCTACGAGCACGAAATCCTGCAGCCCGGCCGCGTGCACGAGGTGATCGCACAGGCCAAGTCGGCGACCCGGAACGGGCGTCGCCTGTTGGCCGGCACGAGCTACGCCGGCATGCGCAGTCCCGACGACGAAGTGGCGGCGGTATCCGACCTGCTCACGATGCACGGCAACGGCTCGCGCGATCCGAGCCAGATCGAGCAGTTGGTCGAGCAGGCGCGCGCGCTGCCCAGCTACCGGCGACGCCCGATGCCGATCGTCTTCAACGAGGACTACCACTACGCCTTCGACCAGCCGCGGAACAACTTCCTGGCGGCCGTCGGGTCCTATGCCAGTTGGGGCTACTACGACCCCGGCAAGACGGTCGACGACGCCGGCAACATCGTCGACCGGTACGCCCCCGGCGACTACGTGCACGGCTTTCAGATGGTGCCGGTGAACTGGACGATCAACACCCCGCGCAAGCAGGGCTTCTTCAATCTGCTGCGTGAGATCACGGGCGCCTGAACCGCTTCGCACGACGCGCGAACGTTCGCTACGGCCTAAACCCGAGGTAGAGGCGCGGCGGAAGAGCCGTCGCATCGATACCCAGACGCACACTGTATCGTGCTCTTTCACGCTTAGCATCAGATCGCCCGACTGTCTGACACTAAGGCGCTGCCCAACAATAAACGCCTCGCTTTGGCCAGCTACTCTACGTGAGTGGCCATAAGTTCTGTGACATGTCAACCAGGAGCAGAAGTGTGGCAAGACTTTTGGCCGGCCACGTAGGTACACCGCTGAGCGTGACCGAAGAGGTTGTTCCTGAGCTGCGCTAAGCTTGTGATTTAACCATCGGGCAGTGCGCGGCCGCCGCGGGCGGCCACCGAATCGGCGAGAGTGAAGGCCGGGCGGG
>JACQGX010000375.1 GCA_016199265.1 Chloroflexota bacterium
GTACGCGCGCGAGTCCTCCGTCCAGTAGACCTTGCGTCGCGGGTTGTGGGGATAGTAGAAGTCGGTCAGCGGGCGCTTTTCGTCGTGCATCAGCGCGACGAGGTAGGTGCTATTGGTCAGCGTCTCGCGCTCGAGCACGTCGAGCATGTGGTCTAGTCCCTCGTCGAGCAGGTCCCAGGCGTAGAGACTTGCCACTACCTCTCTCCAGATCATTAAACAGTTCCTCCTTCGCAGTGCACGTAGTGTACATCGTGCAGCGGGCCGTTATACTGCGTTCCGCCAATCACGATCGTCAGGCAAGGAACGTCGACGCATGCCAACCTGGGAACCCCGGCCGCAGTGGTGGCGCCGGCCGTTACGCATCAGCCAGACCAACCTCCAGGCGCGCGATACGCCGAAGTACCGGCCGGAGGTGTTCATGCGCCAACTGGCCGAGATGCACAATAACGTCGCCATCGCCAACGCCGGCGGCATTTACGCCTGGTATCCCACCGAAGTGCCCGACCATCACGTCAACCCGTACCTTGAAGGACGCGACTTCGTACGCGAGTGCGTCGACGCGGCGCATGCCAGCGGGATGTACTTCGTCGGGCGGGTCGACTTCAGCCTGGCCGACGACGCGATCTACGCCCGCCATCCCGACTGGTTCGCGCGCGACCGCGCCGGTGGGCCGATCATCGTTGGTGAGCCACGGCCGGGGCCGTGGGGGCTGCTGTACTACACCTGCCCGAACGCGCCGTACCGTAACGAGGCAGTGGCGTTCCGTGTGCTGCGCGAGCTCCTCAGCCGCTACGCGCTTGACGGCCTGTTCATCAACGCCGCCGGTTTTCGGCCGTGCTGGTGCGGCACGTGCGCGCGCACGTACCGGCGCGATACCGGCACCGTGCTGCCGCTCGAAGAAAACTGGCGCGATGCGAGCTTCCGCCGCTGGGTCGAGTGGCGCTACGAGTGCCTCGCCGCCAACTTCGGCGCGATGTACGCCACGATCCAGGAGGTGCGGCCCGGCTGCTTCTGGACGAGCGAGTTCGGCGCGATCACCTCGAGCCGGCCGTGGCAGAGCGGCCACGACCTCTTCCGGCTGCGGGAGGGTTGCAGTGTGATCACGACCGGCTCGGGCGATCCGATCGCGACCGGCCGGCCTCCCGTGTGGCTGCCCGCGATCCACGCCAAGTATGCGCGAGCCATCTCCGAGCCCGACGTGCCGTGGGCGACGGTGCACCCGACGCCCGGCCTCGTGTGGCGCCACACCGGGCTCCCGCTCGACGAGCTGCGGCTGTGGCTGGCTCAGGTCAACGCTCACGGCGCCTACGCCTGGCACGCGATGACCGGCACGCCGGACAACCACTACGATCGCCGTAACCAGCCGATCCATGCCGAGTTCAATGCCTTTGTCCAGGAGAACGAGGCATACTTCCAAGATGCATCACCGGTGACACCGGTGGCGTTGCTGTGGTCGCGGAGCTCGCTCGAGCGCTACGGCGGCGACAGGCCGGAAGAGCGCTACCAGCACGAGTTTTTCGGCTTCTGCGAGGCGCTCCTCGGCCATGGCATTCCGTTCACGATCATTCCCGACCAGTTCCTGACCGACGACGCGCTCGCCGCGCACGACGTACTCGTGCTGCCCAACGCGGCGTGTATCTCGGACGAAGCCGCCGGCGCGGTACGGCGGTTTGCCGAGGCAGGAAAGGGCGTCGTCGCCAGCTACGCCACCGGGTTGTACGACGTGGAGGCGCAGCCACGGGTCGAGGGCGCTCTCGACGAAATGTTCGGGGCGGAGTACACCGGCCATCAGATCGGTGGACAGGTGGCGTCGTACGGCCGCCTCGAAAAGACCGCCCACGCACTCTTCGCCGGCATCGGCGAGACGCAGCTCGTGCCCAATGAGTTCAGCTTCTGTACTGTCGCACCGACAGAGGGAACCGAGGTGCTGCTGACACTTGTTCCGACGTTCGCACCGATGGGCGGCGTCGGCGCGCCGCCGGAGCGCGCCTCGATCCCGACTGACAGGACGAGCGTGCCATTGGTGGTGCAGCGTGGCCGGTCAATCTACTTCGCCAACGAGATCGGCAAGATGGCCTGGCGTTTCCGGCTACCCGACCACGCGAGGCTGATCGCCAACGCGGTGCACGCCGTAGTGCCGCGGGCGTTCCCGGTAACCCTCGAGCGGGCGCCGTACGGGGTCCAGCTCTCGCTCTTCCGCCAGCAGTCGCCCGAGCGGCTCCTCTGCCACCTGGTAAACGCCTGCGGCGCCGGCACCGTCCGCCACGATCTCGTGCCGGCGCACAACGTCCGCCTGCGCGTTCCCGAGGAAACGAGAAGCGCCCGCGCACTGGCGCTCGGTCAGGAGCTACCGATTCAGGACGGTGTCGTGACGCTGCCGGTCCTGCATACGTGGGAGATCGTCGCACTCAGTGGCTGATCAGACGATCTTCTCGCGCAGCCAGGCGCTGAGGTAATCGATGGCGGTGACGGCGATGGCGATCAGCCAGATGGCGGTGCCGGCCTGGTTCCACTGGAGCAGGTTGATGTACTGCGTCAGGATGAACCCGATCCCGCCGCCGCCGACGAGGCCGACGATGGTCGACATGCGGACGTTGATGTCCATACGGTAGAGCGTGAAGCTCAGGAACTCGGGAATCACTTGCGGCACGACGGCGTAGCGGATGACTTGCAGCGGGTGGGCGCCGGTCGCGCTGATCGCCTCGATCGGGCCGGGGTCGATCGACTCGATGGCTTCCGAGTAGAGCTTGCCGAGCGCGCCGATCGAGTGGACGACGATCGCCAACACGCCGGCAAACGAGCCGATGCCGACGACGACGGCCATGATCGTGACGATGATGACGACCTCGATCGAGCGGAGCAGGTTAAACACCGTGCGCGTCACGTAGTAGATCGCCCGGCCGACCCGAGTCTTGCCCATGAGGTTGCGCGCGCCGAGGAAGCTGAGCGGGAGCGTAAAGACGATGGCGAGGCTGGTGCCCATCAGCGCGAGGAAAAGCGTCTCGACCATCAGGCGCAGCGAGAGGAGGAGCGTCTCGGTCGGACGCCAGCCAAAGCGCGGCGTGACAACCTGCACCACGAGATCGAACGCCCCCTCGGAGGCAGGCGCGTAGAAGGCGTGGTTGATCGTGCCGTCGGGAGCGACGGTGAATGCGCCGGCGGACCTGGGGCGGCCGCCGTAGCTCGCGGCCAGTAGCACTTCACCCTTCTTGCCCGCGGGCCAGCCCGATCCCTGGACGTAGACCGGTTGGCCGGGCCTCACCTGCGCCGGCTGGACGGTGGCCTGTGGCCCGCCGGGGGTTCCCACGGTGCGGCGCCCGGATTCGGCGGGCACCGGGGAGCCGGCCGGCAGGATAGTGAGCTCGCTTTCGACTTTCGTCACGTCGCGAATCGGCTCGAAGGCGTCTGGCTGGAGGAGGCCGAGCACGATGTGGCGCATGTTGGGCAGTCCGACGATCAACGCCGGTATGTTGATCTTCGCCATCTGCCACCCGACGACATGCGCGACGACGAGCGCGGCGAGCACGATCGCCAGACGCACCCGCCGCGCCTGCGACGAGGGGAACGAGTGCATGGGTGGTCGCGCGAGCGGGCGGGCTTCGACCCGTGCCATCAGGCGACCTCCACCTCCACGGCGTCCTCGCCGTAGATCTCGCGGAACTTGGCGCCGTCGATCGCCTCCGGTGGGAGATCGGCGACGAGCTGGCCGGCGCGGAACGCCAGGACCCGGTCGGCGTAGCGGCGCGCCAGGCTCAGGAAGTGTAGGTTGCAGATGACGGTGATGCCGTCTTCTCTGTTGATTTGCTCGACGTAACGCATCACCGAGTGCGACGTCGCCGGATCGAGGCTCGCCACCGGCTCGTCGGCGAGCAGCAGGCGGGGCTCCTGCATCAGCGTGCGGGCGATGGCCACCCGTTGCTGCTGGCCGCCGGAGAGCGTGTCGGCGCGCTGAAACGCCTTTTCGGCGATGCCGACGCGCTCGAGGTTGGCCATGGCGCGCTCGACGTCGGCTTTGGGCCAGTAGCCAATGAGACTGTGGAGCAGATGTGCGCTGCCGAGCGCGCCGGCGAGCACATTGATCAGCACGCTCTCGCGCTTGATCAGGTTGAACTGCTGGAAGATCATCCCGATCTGCCGCCGGATTTGGCGCAGACGTTTGAGCGAGGCCGCCGTCACCTCCTCGCCATCGAGGATGACGCGGCCGCTCGTCGGCTCGAGGAGCCGGTTGATGCAGCGCAAAAAGGTGGACTTGCCGGCGCCCGACAGCCCGATCACGACGACGAATTGGCCGTCGGGAACAGAGACCGAGACGTCGTCGAGCGCCCGCGTCCCGCCAGGAAAGATCTTGGTGAGCCCGCGGACTTCGAGCACAGGCTGTTCGAAGTGAAGAGTGAAGGGTGAAGAGTGCACTCGTATGCCAACTCTTCACTCTTCACTTATTTTCCGCTCCCCTCCGCGCAGGGTTAGGCTGGGAGGGGAGCGAGGTCCATGATGTTCCAGATCTGCTGTAGGACCGGCCGGAGTTTAGGATAGTGCACCTCCTCGGCGCCGTCGGGGTGGCCAAC
>JACQGX010000376.1 GCA_016199265.1 Chloroflexota bacterium
CCCTCAAAGCGCCTGGTCACAGTGCCCTGCTTCCAGCCGAGCACACCACTGGCGAGCACCTCCTTCACATAGCCCAGTTCCAGATCGTCGAAAACGCGTGCCATCTGTTCTCCTCTCTGTCTAGGACATTCCCCGACGTTCGGCGATCGGCGCGGTCGCGAATCGGTGCGCCGGCGGCGGCGTGCTGCGGGGCAGCATCACGTTGGCCGAGTACTGGTAGCCGGCGTAGCGGTCCTCCAGGCGCAGCATCCAGTCCCACAAGCGGTCACACATCCGCTGGTAGATAGGCTGGTGCGCCGGATCGTCGGCGAGATTGCGCATCTCGTATGGGTCTTCCTGGAGGTCGTACAGCTCGTCGAAGTCGAAGGCGTTCCAGTTCAGCTTGTAGCGCCCGTCGCAGACCTGGCGCATGGTGAAGTTGAACATCGTGCCGTGCTCTTCCACGAACAGCTCGCGCCGCTCGATCGCCTGGGCCGCACCTGGCTCGCGGCGCAGCACCGGCAAGAGCGACGTGCCGTGGCAGGGCTCCAGCAGCGGCGCGGCGGCCGCATCCAGGAACGTCGGACCGAGGTCCATCGTGCGCGCGTAGGCGTCGACGGTCGTTCCGGGCTCGATCACGCCCGGCCAGCGCATCAGCAGCGGCACGCGGTGCGTCTCCTCGTACCCGTACACGTCCTTGTACCAGAGGTTGTGGGCGCCCAGCATATCGCCGTGATCGGACGTGAACGCCACCAGCGTGTGTTCCGCCTGCCCGCTCTCTTCAAGCACGTCGAGCAGCTTGCGCACGTAGTGATCGATCATGGTGCAGTAGCCCCAGTAGTGCGCGATCGCCTTGCGCGTGTGCTCCTCGTCGATCTCGCGGAACCAGTTCCGGCGCAGGCGGCGCACGTAGCTGGTCTTGCCCGAGTCACCGTCGCCGAAGCTGGGCGGCAGAGGCACGTCGCGCCAGTCGTACATGCTGGCGTAGGGTTCTGGCACGATGTACGGGTTGTGCGGCCCCGTGAAGTTCGTCCATAGACACCACGGTCTTTCGGCGTCTGCACCGGGCCCGTCGACGAGCGCGCGCAGCGCTTCCAGGCCCGCCTCGGCCTGCATCGCCGTGCGGCTCGCTTCCACCGCGCCGGGCTGCGTGCCGTACTGCCGCCAGAAGGTGCCGGCCGCGTCGCGAAAGCCCCACGTTCCAGGCGTCGGCTGGCCGCCGGCGCCGCCGCCAGTCTCCATTGCCTCTAGACCCAAGCGCCGTCGGTAGGCGTCCGCGTCGAAGCGGCGGTTCTCCGTGTCGAATCCGTATTCGGCCGGGCCGAGCGCGTAGCCGGCGTGCCACTTGCCGGCGTAGCGCATCCGGTACCCGGCTTGGGCCAGGCGGCGGCCCCACGAATCGCAGTCGGAGGCGATCTCGCGCGCGACCGTGTGGGTAGCGTCGCAGTTGTTGATCATCCCGTGCCGGTGTGGATAGAGGCCGGTGACGATGGAGGCACGGGCGGGGCAGCACAACGCGGCGACGGTGTAGGGGCGGCGGAACCAGGCGCCCTGGCGGGCCAGCGCGTCCAGGTGCGGCGTGCGGCCCCCGGCTGGCGGACCGGCGGTAGACCACTGCTGCTGATCGGTCATGATCAGCAGGATGTTGGGCCGGCGGATGTCCTGTACCACGCTTGCTGCCCTTTCTATGCCTGCCGCTGCCGGCCGCTACTTGTAGCCGTATCCGCAGCGAGCCGCCGCTGCCTCGATCTGATCCCGGATGTCGCGGAACAGGATCGGCCGCGCCGTGCCATCGCGGAAGATCTGCTGGAGCGCGCGCGTCACCACCGTTTCTGCCTCCGAGGGGCAGAGGAAGCTTTCAGTCGGCGTCAGGTAGCCCATCGACGTCATCGCATCGGTGGCGACCTTGAGGTTGACCCTGGCCAGCGCCGGCACGCGCTCACGGACGACCTTGACCCACGTGTCCAGCGCCGATCGGCGAGAGGGGATGCGCAGCACGTGGCGTGACTGCATCTCGTAGTACGCTGGCGAGGTGATGAACTTCATCCAGGCCCAGGCGGCGTCTTTGACCTTGGTCTCTTTCCACATCTCCCACCCGTCCGTGTCGCCCAGGGCGGCCCGCCGCGCCGGTCCCTTGGGCACGTGCTGGATGTCCCACTCAGCCTGCATGCCTTGGGCGATGCGGTTGAGCGCTCCCAGCCCCGCCTCATAGATGGCTACGGCTCCCTGGGACAGCCCGTCGAGTGGTGTTGGGGGCTGCCACGTGGCCTGTGCCTGGTTGATTGGGGCCCATGATTGGTCGTCGAATAAGCGGGCACGCGCCCACTCCAGCCCCCGCTGCGCCTCGGCTAGGTGGAGCGTCGTCTTCGTGAGGTCCTTCGGGTCGACGACGTGCCCGCCGAACATGGTGACCATGTTCTGGAACCGCACGTAGCCGCTCACCGGCTTGTAGCCGCCCCATACCTTGCGGCCGCTCGCATCGGTGAAGGTGAGCTGCTTGAGGGCGGTGGCGTATTCGTCGCGGCCCCAGTCGGCCGTCGGCTCCTTGACCCCGCGTTCGCGGAAGAGCTGTTTGTTGTAGTACAGCACGTCCATGTCGACGTAGGCCGGCAGCCCCCAGCGGAAGGTAGTGGTGGGGATCACCTGCCCGTCCCACTGGAACTTGTGGAAGTCGTCCACGTCCGACTTCTTCAGCTCCCGCACCAGCTCATTCAGGTTCTGCAGCTGCCCCCGACCAGCCAGTTCCAGGACGAAGGGCGCCCAGAGCTGGATCACGTCCGGGCCTTCGCCGGCGACCATCGTGGTCAGGGTGCGCTCCAGGCGGGCCGCGCCACCGCCGGGCGGGGTCTGTGGCTCGATAGTGATCTGCGGGTATTGCTGCCGGAACAGTGCGGTGGCTTCTGCCGCCAGTTGCGGGTACTCCGCGTCCGACATCATCTGCCACTGGATCCTTGCCGGCTGGACGCTCTTGTTGGTCGCCTCCTGCCGGCCGCCGTCGACGTCGCAGGCGGCCAGCGCGCCGGCAGGAACCGTACCCAACCATCGTAGGTACCCGCGCCGCGTGGTTCGTCCGCTACACGTCTCCATCCATCACCTCCATTTGTGCCCTGGCCCCCTCGCCGGCCCGACGCGCGCCGGGGCTACTTGAACCGCTCCCAGGCCCGATCCAGCTCCTGGTTCATGACCTGGGCGGCCTCTCTGATCGCGGTGACAATGTCCTCCCCGCCGTTAAAGGCCCGGTTGAGGATCGGGTTATATGCGCCTTCGATGGTGCTCGCCTCGAAGTACGTGCGACTGCTCGGCCTCGAGTCCTGCGTCACGTTCTCCAGCGCCCGGCTGCGATGGTCCGGTGGTTTCCTGGCGTACCACTCGTTGGCGATCTGAGGAATCGAGGGGGGAATGACGACCTCCAGGTCGGCGAACTGCCGCTGCCCCTTCTCGCCTGCCAGGTAGGTCACGAGCCGCCACGCGGCGTCCTTGGCTTTAGTCGTCTTGAACATCCACCAGCCGTCGGACTCGACGGACGTGGTGCGCTTGCCCGTCGTGGGATGTTTCGGCAGCAGGGCGAGGTCCCACTCGAAGTCGAGCTTCGCCCTTTGGAAGTTCCCGATGAACCAGACCCCTTCAAAATCCATCGCCACGCGGCCCTCCATGAATGGGGTGCCACCGTTCCCCTGCCATCCATTCGCCGGCTGCGGCGCGACGCGGTGGGTGTAGATGAGGTCCCAGGACCACTTGAAGGTGCTGAGGGTTGGCGGCGTGTCCAGCGCAGACCGCTTGAAGTCGGGCGAGACCAGGGTGCCTCCGGCGGCGAAGACGAAGTTGCCGCGATTGAGCGGCAGCAGTCGGGGTGCCGCCACGCCCCACTTGTCCTCTTCAGCCCGGGTGAGCTTCTTGGCCGCGGCGAGGAGATCGTCCCACGTCCACGTGTCGGTGGGGTAGGCCACGCCGGCCCGGTCGAAGAAGGACTTGTTGTAGGCGAAGATGAAGCCCTGCGCGTCGGCGGGCAGGCCGTACATCTTGCCACCGCTCGTGCCGATGTCAAAGTCTCCCGGCCGCCACCGGTACTGGGCAAGGCTGCTGGGCAGGAACTGTTGCAGGGGATAGCGGTCGCGGGCGATCAAGTCGTCCAGGACGGCAAGCGCTCCCAGCTTGGCCAGGGAAACCACGCGGGGGTGCGCGCCAATGCCGACATCCGGCGTGGTATCCGAGGCGATCTGGGCCTGCACCTTCGTCCAGTAGTCCGCGCCCGGCGCGTACTCGGTCTTTACCTCGACGCTGGGGTTCTGTCGCTTGAACCCCGGGAGAAGCTGGTTCTCGAGCGCTTCATAGCCGTTGAAGGAGTAGCTCGAAAAGCTGAGGACGGCCGGCGCGATGGTGGCGACCGGCGGCGCCTGGCCGTCACGGCTGCCACCAAGAGCACCGCAGGCCTGGGCCAGCGGCGTACCCGCCAGCGTGGCCGCGCCGGCGGCCAGCATCTTTCTCCGGCTCACGACATCAAATGCCCTGTTCACGGTGATCGCTCCTTGGTATGCAAGTACGCACAGCCTCCCAGTTGGCGGCGCTGCCCGTCGCTGATGACCGACTCGCTCGCCGCTCCTTGTGCATTCTAAATTAAAATGTCTACAATGTCAAGTGCAAGTGAAGGTGCGTTGAGGAGGTACTGAAGTGGCTATCGCACAACAGGCGGCAATGCCCGCCACGCCCGATGCCCGGACCACGCGGTTCCGTGACGTGTGCGGCTCGATGGACGAGCTCAAGCGGCTGGTGTGTGAGGCGCCGGCCGCGGTCGCAGCCCGCCCCGACACGCCGTGCGATCTGATCGCCGATGCGCTCTTCATGCTGCGGGGCATGGAGGGGCGGCTGGCCGAGTACGAGCACTTCCGCGGGCAGGTGACGGCCATCGCTCGGGAGTTCCAGGAAGTCGGCGGCTCGCGCGGCGCTGAGGCGGTGGCCGAAGCGCCGCTGCTCGAGACTTTGCTCCGGCAGGGGCGCCCGCTGCACGAGCCGGAGCGTGCGGAGGCACTCGAGCGCGCCGAGAACATCCGCGGCGTCGCGCAGGATCTGGAGAACACGCTCTTGCGCTATAAGGAGCTGGCGCTGGCGCTCGAGCAGGCGTACCGGGAAGTGAAGGGCGACCGAATGTGGGTGCTGGACGAGTCGGAAGCAACCGAGACCGCCGCGTTGCCGGGCCAGCCGGAGTGGGCGAGGTGGCTGCCGCCCTCGCCGCACCGGGAGCGCATGCTGCGCTGGTTCACGTCGGGTCGCGCGCACCTCGTGCCGCCTGCGGAGGTCCCTGGCGGAACGTCTGGCGGAACGTCTGGCGGTGCGGATGCGGCGGGCGCAGCAGGTTGCACGGAGCCGAGGCCCCCACTGGTGCAATTCCAGGATGGCGGCGTCATGCCGCTGCCGGACGTCCGGTGGTCCGAGGAGATCCGCAGCTTCTACGCGGCCGGGACGCCGCCTAATCCCCGAGGCCGTCTCTATCGCGGTCGCGAACAGAAAGGGCAATCGTGATGGCGGTGCCGACCACTGCCCCAGTCCCGGCGCACGGTGCGACAACGGACGGACAGGCCGATCGCGACCTCCTCCAACACCTGGTGCTGGACTTCCGGCAGATGCGGGAGTTTGCCGAGACGCCGTGGGTGTTCACGCGCGGCGAGGGTGTGCGCATTCAAGATGACACTGGGAAGTGGTACCTCGACGGACTCTCCGGCGTCTTCGTCAACAGCCTCGGCTACGGGAACGAGCGGGTGCTCGCCGCCGCCTTCAACCAACTGAACGAGTTGCACTTTGCGCCGCCGCTGCACGGCACGACGAAACCGGCGATCGAACTGGCCGAGCGGCTGCGGCGGCTGGCGCCGGCGGTGATGCACGGTGCGCACGGGATAGAGCAGGAGGGGCAGGGCGGCGGAGTGGCCGTGAAACTGCTGTCGGGTGGATCGGAGGCGACTGAGGCGGCGATGAAGCTCGCGCGGCAGTACCACAAGAACGCCGGGCACCCGCGCAAATACAAGATCATCGCCCGCTACGGTGGCTACCACGGGGGCACGCTGGGGGCGCTTTCGGCCACTGGGAGCTGGGAGCGGAAGAGCGTCTTCGAGCCGCTCGTGGCCGGCTTCCTGCACCACCACCCGCCGCGCGTGCTGCGCGAGCTATTTGGCGAGCTTGGCAAGACCTTGAGCGACGCCGAGTGCGGGATCGTCAGTGCCCGGTTGGTCGAGCGCACGATCGAGGCGGAGGACCCGGAGACGGTGGCGGCGGTGATCGTGGAGCCGATCTCGATCTCCTCCGCCGGCTTCACCGTGCCGCCGCCCGAGTACTACCAGGCGCTGCGCCGGATCTGCGACCAGCACGACGTGCTCTTGATCTACGACGAGATCATCACTGGCTTCGGTCGGCTAGGCGAGTGGTTTGGCGCCGACTATTTTGGCGTCGCGCCGGATCTGCTCTGCTGCGGCAAGGGGATGGGCGGCGGGTACGCGCCACTCGCCGCCGTGCTGATCGCCGACCGCGTATGGCAAGCATTCCTGGCCAATCCAGAGGAGCGCAAGGAGTTCCACCACGGGCACACCTTCGCCGGTAACCCGGTGGCCTGCGCCGTCGGCGCAGCGGCCATCGACGAGATCGAGGCGCGCGGGTTACTCGCCAACGCGCGCCGGCGGGGGGCGTATCTGCGCGGGCGGTTAGAGAGCTTCCGGCGCCGGTATCCGCAGATGATTGCCGACGTGCGCGGCGCCGGGCTGCTCCAAGGCTTCGAATACGATCCGGCGCTCTATCCGAAGTCATCGAAGCCTGGGAAACGGTTCGAGGCGCTGGCTCGGGAGCGGGGACTGATCGCGCGGTGCGGCGACGAGTTCGTGGTGTTTGCGCCGCCGCTGGTGGTCACCCGTGACGAACTGGATGAAATGCTCGCGATCGCCGCCGAGTGCCTGGCACACCTGCCGGGGTAACGCCTCCCGGACGCGGCGCTCCCGTAACTCATCGCCGCGTGCTAGTGCGTAATCAGCGAGGTGCGCCGCGGCTTGGCCGCGCTACGTGAGCGCCAGCTCAGCAAGGCATCGAGCAACTCCTGCTTCTTGGCCTGCTGCTCAATGTGGCTCCATAGATTTACACACTCGCCCGGATCGGCATGGAGGTCGTACAACTCGCCGTCCGGCTGATCCAGGTAATGAACGAGCTTCCAGTCGCGCGTGCGCACCATCGTCTGGAGGTCCGCGCCGGTCAGCGCGTTGTCGCCGGACTGTTCGGCGAACACGACTTGGCGGCCGGCCGCGCCAGCATCACCGCGCAGCGCCGGCAGCATCGAGATCGCTTCCCAGGATTCGGGCACCGGCACACTGGCCAGTTCCATGAGCGCCGGGGCGAGGTCCATCTGCTGCCAGAGATCGCCGACGCGCCGGCCGCCGCCGAAGCCTTTGTACTCCCCACCCTTCCTTCCCTCTCCCGACGCCCAGACGATCAGCGGCACGCGGGTGATCACGTCGTACATCGTCCACTTTTGAATCTGGCCGTGGTCGCCCAGGCAGTCGCCGTGATCCGACGTGAAGATCACCACCGCGTCTTCCAGATACCCCTGCGCCTCGAGCGCGGCCAGCAGCGCACCCACCTGCTCGTCGATCATGGAGACGTTGGCCAGATAGTGGGCGCGCAGCCGGTGCAATTGCTCGGGGGTGGGATCGAGCTGCCACACGATTGAATCGTGGTCGATGCCGGTATTATGGACGCGCAGTTCCTTGAGTGGCGGTGGGAGGGCATCCATCTCCTCCTGCGTGACCTGAGGAAGTGGCAGGTCGCGGTTGAGGTAGGGCGCTAAGTGGCGCGGGATGGGGTCATACGGCGGGTGGGGTCCGGGGAAGCCTACTTGGAGGAAGAGCGGCTCGGTCTTGGGCTTGTGCTCCACCCACCAGGCCGCCAGCCGGCCGACGAAGACATCTGAGTGGAGGTGCTCGGGGAAGCTCCACTCCACGGCGCCAAGGCGCTCCTTGTAGTCCGGCAGGGTGCGGTACACCTCGCGGCCCGGCCGCGTCAGGCCGTGGGCGGCGAACGCCATATCCCACCGGTCGAAGTAGTAGCGACCTTCGAGGTAACGATCCTTGTTCTCCACGACGTAGCGCTCGTTGAAGCCGTAGGCCGCCTCGAAGGGGTACGTGTGCATCTTGCCGACGTTCACGCAGTGGTAGCCGGCATTCGCCAACTCCTGGACCCAGCACGCGCGCCAGACGTCGCCGTTGCGCATCACGCCCGCGGTGTGTGGATACGTTCCTGAGAAGAGGCTCGCCCGAGACGGCGCGCACGACGCACCGGTGATGAAGCAGTTGGTAAAGACGATGCCCTCGCGTGCCAGCCGGTCGAGGTGCGGCGTATCGACGTACGGAAACCCGAGCGCCGCGATCGTGTCGTAGCGCTGCTGGTCGGTAATGATGAAGATGATGTTCGGTCGCAAGTCGGGCATGGGCCCTGACCTCCAGCATACGTGATGCGCGGCGTGCCGCCACAAGCGCCCGGTTCGGCCGTGCAGAACTGGAACGGTACCAACGGCGTTGCCGTTCTAGCTCCTCCAGTAGGAGCAGATGGTCCTGCAATACACCCGCGGCCACGCCTCCATCACTCGCAACCAAACCGCGACGTCTGCCGGCTCGATCCCTTCTAGACCAAAGCCAAGGTGAAACCCGCATCCCGCCCAGATAGCAGCCAGACTGGGCATGGAGATTCCACCTTGTTACCGCTATAGTATCGGCTGGAGATCCGCTGGCGACGAGGTAATGGTCCGCAGATGTCGCCGGTTGCGGCCTGCTGCTCCCGCACTCTTTCGGCGTGGCGACGGAAGACTGCTGCTTCTCCCCGCCGTCGTCTGTTCTCGATCAAGCGTTCCGCCGCCTGCCTCCGCAGCGTCTCTGCGTCATGTGCAGGCGGTGTACCTGGTCGATCTTCGTCCCAATGACCACGAGCGGATTGAGCAGGTTGCGGCGCTACTCATCGCCTCGATCCGCAACCTCGGCGGACACCCGTACGAGTTCTACCAAAGGTGCGGCTTCACGATCGTCGGCGTCCTGCCGGATGCCAGCGGCCCCGGCAAGCCCGACATCTTTATGGCCAAGCGGCTGTAATCGGTAGACGAGGGTACGCCGCCGGAGCAGGCAATCATCAGGTGCGGCTTGGCGGCACCCGTCGAGGCGGCGAGCACGCAGCCGGAGCTACTGCGGCGGGAGGGGCTCACCGCTCAGGACGGTGCCGGCCGCCACCTACTGCGCCGGATCGGCCGTCTCCACGGTAACGACGACGTGAGCCGCGCCAGTCGCTTCATCCCGTACCACCAGATTGATCAGGTCGTCGTCGTTGCCGGCGCGGTGCAGGGCGTCGATTGCGCGCTCCGCCTGCGGCAGATCGGCGAACAAGCCGAGCACGGGGAGCCTGTGGTCGCGCCGGATCACGGTCGCCACGTCTCCCTTTGTACAGATCTACACAGACCGTTCACGTCTCCTCTTCTAAACAAGGAGATGCAGAAACCGGGCCATCGGCGGGCCGGCTACCGGCGCTGGCCGAGCATCCAGGTCACGGCGCGGCACCTGTAGCAGACGATCGTACGCACACGAGGCGCGCTGGGCAGTAGGCGGTCGCGGCAGGACGATGGGTCTGCGGCGCCGCCATGACTCCCTGCGCGCGCGATCTGCGCCTCCGATGCGCAGACGTAGAGCACGTTGCGCAGGCGGGGCTCAGCCGCCGCTTCGTCGAAGAAGCGATCCTCTACCCACTTGTGGACAAACACGACGCACGGGTCGGTGAGCTGATACCGCTCGTGCACCTCGGCACCCCGGTGCATGTCTGGCGCACCTCTGCCCTGAAGCGCGGCTCCTTGCCGGCAAACTCGACGATCGCATGGATCTAGTAGGGAATAGGCTCCTTCGGCAGCCAGAGCGCGATCGTCCGGCCGTCCAGGACACGCCGTGTTGCGGTGTCGATGCCTGGTGGCGTGCGGTTACGCGTGCTGGCGTCGAGCCATGCCTCGAAGGGATACCTGCTGCGCAACCGCATTGCCAGCGCTTCCTTCGCCCCCTCTCTGGGTCGCAGCGTCCCTACTGTGATCATGCGCCGCGGCTCTGCTACGCGACAGTGTACCCCCTGCTTTCCATACGGATTCCGCAGTCAAGGCAGATGTTCGGCATCCATGGCGTCTACGAGTCCTGGACGAGGAAGCGCTGGAGAAAGCGCAGGACGCGGGCGCGCATGTCCCACGTCTCGAAGTGACCGGTGTTATAACGGACGAGCTGCCAGCGCTCGGGCGCACCAGCAGCCGCGTAGACCTCGCGCAGCGCGGCGTCGATGCGGTCGAGACCGGCCGGCGGCGTCAGGCGATCCCAGATGCCCGCCAGGCTCAGATGCGCGCGCGGCGCGATCAGCGCGTTGATCTCCGCCGTCGTGAAGTGCTTGAGCAGATCAGGCACGTAGTAGTAGATACCATGGCCGTCCAAACCGCGCGTCTCGACCAGCGCCTGGAAGTCGGTAAGACAGCACAGGTCCACGCAGACGCGGACGCGCTCGTCGAGCGCCGCGTGCCACCAGGCCATTGTGCTGCCCATCGATAACCCCATGCTGCCGAGCCGATTCGGGTCCACTTCCGAGCGAGAGACGAGGTAGTCGGTAGCCTTGAGCGTGTCGTATACCATCAGGCCCCACAGCACCTGTCCGTGCCAGAGTAGCTCCTTGAACAACTCGGACTCGGTCCGGCCGCGCCGTTCGCCGAAGTTCCAGCTATCGATGCACAGCCCACATACGCCAAGCGCGGCCAGCGCCTCGGCGTACGGCGGCTTCTGCAGCGCGCTGCGGCCAGTCAGGTACTCGTCTTTCCCGAGGACGTAGTCGCCGCCGTGCGCGTGGTTATAGATCACCGCCGGGACCCTACCGGTCGCCTCGGTCCAGGTCGCAGGCCGGGTGAAGTACGCCGGCACCGGTTCGATGCCGTTGAGGTTGAGCAGCAGCACCTCCAGCGTGTAGCCGGGTCGCGCCTCACGCGCGACCACCTCGGCCGAAACCGGCCGGTCGCGCGGCGGGAGGTCGCCTAGCAGCGCATAGAGTCTGGTACGTTGGGTTGTTTGGTCCTGCGTTGTGCTCATGTGGTTCCTTCGGTGATCGGGTCACGCGCCTCGGTGCCATTGTGCCCCGGCGTGCTCCTGACTTTCCATTCGCTGGCCTCGTTTACCTAGCCGGATGGCTCAGTCCATCGCTCGCGCGTGCACCTGTGTACTGGGCGAACGTATCCGGCGTCTCGAGCGGCTATACTGGCGCCCTGGCGGCTGTTCGCTCTTCACCCGGGGACGCTTGCCCTCGAAACGACCTTGTGGGTAAGCCACGAGCCACGCCGGCTGGCGATTGCGCCGGATGGCCAAGCCGGCTATGTGCTCGGCGGTGACGGTTGCACGCTGACCCAACTCGACCTGGTAGGTGGCGGGCAACAACACCTGCACTTGCCCGGGCACGGCCTCGACGTGCTCGCGACGACCGACCGCGTCTACGTGACCAATCCCTACGGCAGCGACGTGTGGGCCGTGGACCCGCGCACCAGCCGGGTAGTGAGCATCGCCGCCGGCCGGCGGCCGATCGCGCTGGTTGCGCACCGCCGGCAAGCGCCGATCGGTGTTGGACGTAGCCGCGGTCCGGGTAGCGATCCGATAGCAGCCTGGCGACGAGTACGTTGCCGCCATCCCGTGTAGGCTGCTGCTAGCTGCACCGCGCAGTGGCCCGGAGTCTGCAGCCGATCTTGACCTCTCTACGCCGGGGCTGAACCTCATCTTTGGCCAGGCGCAGTACGGCGGCGCGGCGGTGATGGCGTTGGCCCGCCTGCGGCCCGAGTTCTGGGGCCGCTCGCCCGATCCGGCGCGGCTGCGCGAGCGGGTCATCAAGGAGGCCGTCCACGAGCTCGGCCACACGTACGGCTTGGGGCACTGCGAAAACCCGACGTGCGTGATGCACTTCTCCAACACGCTCGGCGAGTCCGACCGGAAGTCCGATCGGTTCTGCCCAAAGCACGAGGCGCAGCTCAAAGCGCTAGTCGTCTCCTGGGCAGGAGGGTGGTACCAATGATCGATTCACACGCGACGCGAAGTACGGCAGCGCCGGTGACCAGGCTGGCAGCGCGGCATGCGTGGCGAGTGCGCTGGCGAGATCTCTTGATAGCCACCCGAGACATTACCTGATCGGCCGGACCTGTACTCCCGCGGCGATAGTCGTCCACGACCGATCGGCGGTCAACGTGGGAATACCCAACCGCTGGCCCAGCGCCAGGCATGCCCGGTCGCCTAACGAGAGGCCCAGATGCCTGGTCAGGGGCCACAGCGAGGTGGCCCGTTCGGCATCCTCGGGCAAAAACGGCAGGACACGCAAGCCGAGCGCTTCCATATCCTGGCGCAGCCCGGACGTGTCGACGCCGCGCGCCAGCGCCTTTTGTACCACCTCGGCCCAGTTCACACTCGAGATGACCGCGCCGCCGGCGCCAAGCGCTGCGTCTACTGCCTCGCTGCCGGGCTCTTCGTGGAGCGAGGCCAACAGTGCAGAGGCGTCGAGCACACACGTGGCTACCTGCTCGGCGCTCACGCCTCTGCCTCACGCGCGGCCTCGACCCGACGCTCCTCGATCAATTCGTTGGCCAGGCTCACTTCCGGCGGCACTCCCTTGAACCGAGCGCGCACGCGTGCGAGAATCGCCTCCCGCTTTTCGAAGATCAACCGGCCGTCTTCGGCTCGGGTGATCAGCCTATCTCCCGCATCAATTCCCACACTGCGCCGAAGAGCCGCCGGGATCACCACACGCCCTTGCGGCCCAACGCGGACTTCGGCGTAATCGGTTACACTTGACACAACACACACTATCATGCCACATCCGTGAATGTTGTGACACACACCTGTATGCTGGTCACACCAGTGAAGTGACCTGTCTCGCTCGGAGGTTATCGCCAGGCTGGCCGGGGGCGGCGTGCCGCCCGAGGCGATCCGCGCGGCGCTCGATCTGCTCGGGCTGGAGGTCGTCGACTTCGACGCAGCGCTCGCCCACGTGACGGGTTGGCTGCGACCCGTCACCCGCGCCGCCGGTCTCTCGCTGGGCGACCGCGCCTGCCTGGCGCTGGGGCAGCAGCGCCGGCTTCCAGTGCTCACCGCCGACCAGTCGTGGCAATCGCTCTCGCTGGGCATCACGGTGCAGGTGATCCGGTAGCGTGCCGCGGCGACATCGCGCGTATCGGCAGCAGCTTGCCGCAGGTCCATACGTGCCCTGGCCCAGACTGTGCTGGGGGCAGCGATGTGGCGATGAAACCTCACAGGTAACAAGGCGCGGCCACAGAGCTCCAGTTTGCACGCGCGATCGGCCGGCGCGCCGTCTCGTGCGCAAAGGCCAGTCCCGTCTCGGCCTTCATGCATTCGGCTTCGGCCCAGTCTATCGCGTATCTCCTACACGCTACGCCTTCTTGAGGAGCAGGCGGTCGATGATCTCGGTCGCGCGGCCGCCGTATTCGCCGACCGACATCTTGTTTTCCTGCAGTTCCTTGTAGAGCGGCGTGAGCTCGCGCTGCACCTCCGGCCAGTTGCCATAGCGCAGCATGCCGGAACCCGACTGGCCCGACAGCCGCCTCACGCCAGCCCCCGAACTCTCAAACATAGGTTCGTTCTTCGTGTGCGCCGTGGCGACCTGTCGGGTCAGTCCTCCAGCCACCGCGGGTACCGCGCACGAATCGCGGCCCGGTAGCGCTCGAACGCGTCGTCGCTCGCGCCCTGGTACGGCGGCAGGAGCCGCAGCGGGAACCGGGGCTCGTGCAGCTTACAATGGATCTTGTCGCGTGCCCCGTCCATGTGCGCCTCGGAGCCGACGGCGGCGATGAGTGCCGTGCGGATGCCGGTGAGGTCCCGGTGCAGGCTCATCAGCACGTCCACGTCACGCCGGACCCCGGCCTCAAAGTACTCCCGCGCCCGCAGCGGGTTCGTGGCGGAGATCGCCATCAACAGCCCCGGCTCGCCGATGATGCTGGCGTAGGCATACCCTGGATCGGTCACGAAGTGGCGCAGGTCGCTCGCCGTGGCAAACAGTTCGCTGAGGTACCGGAGATCCGTGCCTACCTGCTTCGTGGCCACGAGATTAGGGTGCGCCGCGGCCAGCGCCGCGTACTCAGCGGCGGTTACGAGCCGGCCCGCCCGCGGCACGTTGTAATGGAGGAACTGGATCTCGGGGAAGCGGCTGCACACCTCGCGGAAGAAGACGGGCAACTCCTGATCGCTCAGCGCACCCCAGGATGGCAGCGAGAGCTGAAACTCCCGCACGCCGAGCGCTGCCGCTCGTTCGATGCGCTCGATGATGGTGGGAAGCGACAGGCTGATGACGCCGACCATCGGCACGCCACCGCCATCGGTCACCTGCTCGACAAACACGCGCACGACCTGGTCGAAGAGCGCGTCGCTGACGGCGTAGCCTTCGCCGGCGGTGCCGAAGACGTACAGGTCGCACAGGCCTCGGTCGAGCAGGTAGCGGATGCTCTCTCGAAAGAGATCCTCGGCGAGCGTCGCATCCTCATTCCAAGGGACGCAGCAGGTGCCGAGGATGGTACGCTGGTATCGGCTCACACGCAACTCCTGTCGCCGCCCTCAAGCACAAGCAGGCTTCTCGTGACTACCACGGGAGCTCCCAGCGCGTTCCCAGGGAGTAGGTGACGCCATCGTGGGTGATGTAGTACGCGGTGTAGATGCTGCCGTCAGGCAGTTGCACGGACATCGGGTAGCCCAGATCGGTCGTCTCACCGTCGTCGGCCAGGATGGCGGGATGCGCCACGTCCCAAGTCTCGCCGGCATCACTGCTGATAACCGCCTGCACGCCCAGTGGCGGGCGGCGATGGCCATACGTGCACAGGATGCGGCCGTCCGCAAGTCTGAGCAGGTGCGGTGGGTATCCCCAAATGTCGGTGACAATCGGGTACGTCCAGGTGCGTCCGCCGTCGTCCGACCAGCAGGAGAGCAGGTGACCGGTACCACCACGGTTGTCGTTAGCGCGCATGAGCAGCAGCACGCGGTGCGGCGCCACCTCCAGCAGGGCGGCCTCGCTCCCCGTCGCCCCCATGAGATCCCGCGGGAGAGGATAGAGCCGCAGGTGCTCATCCGCAGCCGTGACCGTAACTCGCAGCACGAGCGCCTGTCCAGAACCGTCTGTGCGCTGGCGGAACGGTAGCAGGAGCGTTCCATCTTCTAGCGTGGTGTGGCGTGGGAAGCCCAGGGTGTAGCCGGCGCGGGTCAGCGAGATCTCTCGCCGTTGCCAGCTCTTGCCTTTGTCCCGCGAACGTTGGACGAAGAGCAGGTTAGAGTCCACCGCGAGCAGGTCGGGGCGCCCTGGCAGGCCCCGGGCGTGCACCGCTAGCCCCTCCGCCTCGGCCTCCCCCTCCCGCTCGGCGGGCCACGCTTGCCACCCCACCGCGCCGACCGCTAGCCAGGTACCATCAGGGAGCACGTGGGTGGCCCGGTCCCACTTCTCCCGCGACGAGGAACCGGGCCAGTGCAGCGGGAGCGTCAGGTCCTCCGTCTGGGCCCACGTGGCGCCAGCGTCCCCCGAAATCAGCACGCGCCACTCCCCCAGCAAGTGGTGGTCCCTCGCCGTGTTCAGGCTCAGACCGACAGCAAGGCGGCCGCCCGCGAGTTGGGCTAGGCGCGGAAACGCCGCATATGTGCCGGGCTCGCGATAGATGACGAACTTCTCACCGCGCGGCGTCACCGACGCGTCGACCGCCATTCGCACCATTCCTAGCCTCCCGTCTTCAGTACCACGTCACCACGATATCCGTACTGCTATCGCGCCGACTGTTTGAGGTCCTCGTCTAGCAGTAGCTGGATCGCTCGCTGAGCCTCGCTGAGGGCGGCGTTGAGCCCGAGCTCATTGGTGAGCGCCTTCTTGATGAATTCGCTCAGCGTCTGCTGTGCCTTGAGCAGAGATGGCGATGCCGGAACACGGTGCGCATGGGGTGCCTGCTCATTAAAGACCTTGACCACCGGATCCCTGGCGAGGTAGGCCTGGAAGTCCTTATGCTCCAGCGCGCCCTTGGAAACGGGGATGTTATCGCCCTTCACCAGGAACGGAACCTGGAAGCGCGGCGCATTCAGCCACATGGCAAAGCGCGCCGCGGCATGTTGCGCATCGAGGCTGTTCACCTTGAAGATGGCGACGTTCCAGCCATGGGCGAGCGTGAACTTGGTTTTGTGGAGCGGGATGGATGCCGCCCCGACGTCGACGCCGGCCTCGCGGATGGTGGGCAGCCGAAAGTTGCCAGTGATGTCGAAGGCCACCTTGCCCTCACCCCGGCGCATCAGCTCGCCGGGCGGCGGCGCCGGGATGGCTTGCCGCCTATAGATCAGCTCGTGCAGGTAGCGCAGGGCTTCCCGACCGGTCTCGTTGTCGATCGTCCACTTCGTCTGATCCGTGTTCTGGATCGAGCCACCGGCTGCGCCGTAGAAGATCAGAAAGTCCAAGTACCCCGGCGTGATCGTGAAGCCCCAGCGGTCCGGAGGGGAGGACGCCCGGACGACTTTCTCGGTGAACTCGTCCCGCGTCCAGTTCGATGTCGGCGGCGCGACACCGGCTTTGGCAAGCACCCCCTTGTCATAGTAGATGCCGCGATTGTTGGTGTCCTGTGGGATGGCGGTCAGCTTGCCCTGCCAGAGCGAGCTATTAAGCATCCCCGGAAAGATGTCCTTGCGCTGGGCGCCCCACTCCTTCTCCTTCTTGAGCGCCTCGTCTGGATTGACGGTCATGCCGGCCACGAACAGTCGAGAGCTGTCCCAGTAGGCAATGCCCGCGGTGTTGGGCGGCGTGCCGCCGGCGGCGGCGACCATGATCTTCTCGGTGTTGGCCACCTCCGTCGTGACCGTTACCCCCAGCTTTGCGCGCAGCTCGTCGGCCTGCTCCTCGAGCGTGCTGTAGAACGCCTCTCCCGTCGGGTGCGTCCGCGCCAGGCCATACCAGTGTGTAAGCGCGACCGGCTGCGCCGTCTTTGCCCCGCTCGGCGCCCCAGAACCCGGAGCCTGGCAGGCGGCGAGGAGCGCGCCGCCGAGGGCGCCGGCGCCTGCCCTCAACCATTGAGCCCGTGTCATTCCAGCGGGCTTGGTCACCTGACTGTTTATCATAAGAGTGAACCTCCCTTCCTGCGGATTCTCAGAATTCCCTAGTTCTGCCGCCAGTGCCCGCGGCCTGCAGCTCACCCGGCACCTGCTCGGACTGGTAGCCGAGCCGCTCGGACAGCCGGCGCGCCGCGTCCGTCACCAAAGAGATCAATTCGGCGTGGCGCTCGTCCGGGAAGCGCTGGCGGTCGGCGGACACGCTGATGCCGGCGATGACCCGCTCGGTGTAGTCGCGTACCGGCGCGGCAAAACACCGGGAATCGGGCGCCGACTCGCCGATCTCCACCGCGTATCCCGCCGCGCGCACGGTGTGCAGCTCCCGCTGCAGCGCGTCGAGTCTGGTGATGGTGCGCTCGGTGCGCGGCGGCAGGCCCTTCTCCTCGACAAACCGCGCCACCTGGTCGCCTGAGAGCTCCGCCAGGAAGACCTTGCCCAGCGCGGTGCAGTGTGCCGGGTTGCGGTGGCCGGGCGGAACGTATGTGTCCAGCGAGCGGAGATCGCGCACGATGTCGATGTACACCACCTCGCCATCGCGGCACAGGGCCAGGTTCGCGCGGCCGCCCGACGCCAGCATCAGGTCCTTGAGGAACGGCCGGGCCAGCGTCGCCAACTTGGTCGCCGTGCTCACGCGCCCCCGCAGCTCCAGCACGCGCAGGCCCACGTGCCAGCGTCCCGTATCGAGGTCCTGCTCGGCGTAGCCCAGCGTCTGCAGCGTGCGCACCAGCCGGTGCGTGGTTACCAGCGGGAGCCCCGTCCGGGCCATGATCTGGGCGATCGTGGCGCCGTCCGTCTCCGCCCCGATCGCCTCCAGGACGGCAAACGCCCGGTCGACGACCCGGATCGCGCTCGCCGGGTTGACATTCGGGGGCATGTGTGTGCTGGAAAACCTTGCCGCCTTCCGTGTCACGGAAGCATGATACTATGTGACGGAAATTGGCGCAAGCCGCGCGGAGCAGGTGCGCAAAGGCGAGTTGCTGGTCAAGGACGTGTTGGACGGGGTGACGCAGCGGGTCGAACTGGAGTTAGCCCGGTACGCGTCGTAGGGAAAGGGGCGCCCGGCGCAGGTCACCCTCGGTAGAGAGCAGCGGCCCGCTCCACTTTTGCGACTGCACCGACGCGTACGGCCTCACGCGCAAGCGCTTCGGCGGCGGCCTCATCAGGCACCTCGATCTCGACCCGCTCGCCCGCGAGATAGCGATCAGTGCATGCCTTGGCCTCCGACAGGGAGAGGCCGGCGTGCGTGCGTATCGCATTGGTGAGAGGGATCTTCTGGAGGCCGGGCCTGAGTGTCGTCAATACCACACGAGCCATCTTTACGGCACCTCAACTGTACCTGATCCGTTGCTGAGAAGATGAGAGACAGCGCAAGCCGGCCGGCTAGGCTTCGCGAAGGGGCGCCCGGCGCAGGTCAGCCTCGGTGTAGAGGAGGGAAGCGCAGTGTATCCCCCATTCCGGGTGCGCCGTGTCCTCCACCGCGTAGTAGGCGGTTACGATGGTGCCGTGGTCGCACCGCGCCAGCTCCGCCTGCGATCGCGCTACCGGCAGCGCGTTGGGCAGTACGCCGGCTGAGAGCGTCAGGTGCGGCGCCGTGATGGCAGCAAAGACGCCGCCGGGCGTGGCATCAAACATGGCAACGTCGCATTCGACGGTAGACACGTCAGAGCCTCGCTCCACCCATGAGCCCCTCACGCTGGAGGGGTACCTCTGCTCCGATCAATGAGGGCACCGGTCCTGCGCCGCCGAGCCGATGTACGCCGGCTCGCCGCGACGTGGAGTTGCTGGTTGGCAGCGGTGACTTCCTCCACATGTGGCAAGCAGGTGTCGCGCCGCGTCCAAGAGACGGCGGACACCAGGGCATCGAGCAACACGATTGCGGCCACCCGGGAGGCAAATTGGCCAAAGGCCAGCGACTCGTCACCGGTGAAGACGACGAGGGGAAAGTCCGCCAACTCCGTTGCCCGCGATCCCGCGGCCGCCGTAATACAGATGGTCGTCAGCCCTCGCCTCCGGGCGAGCTCAAGCGGCTCCAGTACCGTGCGAGAGGCGCCGTGCAACGTGAGCGCCACGAATACGTCGCCTGGGCGTAACAGGTGCAATTCGGTAATGACGGCTGCCGGATCAGTGGCCCAATCCGCCTGGATCCCCAGCACCTTGAAGCGGTAGGCGGCGATCTGGCACGCGCCGACCCCCACGCCGGTGCCCACAAACAAGACGCGTGAAGCCGCTGCCAGGGCCGCCGCGGCCCCGCGAAGCGCGGCCGGGTCGAGTGACCGCCAGGTGTCGCGCAGGGCGGCCAGCTCGAGGGCGAACACCCGTGACATCACTACCAGCGGATCATCGGACGCTTCGGCCGTGCCTTCAAGGTTCTTCGCCAGCAGCGGCTCCGGCAGTGCATAGGCTGCACCCTGAATACGGCCCAATTCCATCGAGAGCGCGTGTGAAAAGTCGCGGTAGCCGGCGTAGCCGAGGCGGCGCGCGAAGCGATTGATCGCATTGGTGGAGACGCCGACACGCGCCGCGACCTCGTGGATGGACAGGCCGCGCAGTTCCCAGGCGTGAGCCAGCGCGTATTCGGCGCAAATCGAGAGCGCGCCGGTGAGTTCCGGGAGCACGCGGCGAATGCGTGCCAATGGGGTTTCTACCGGCGAGGGCTCGCCGGAGACAGGCTCCCGCGTCGGAACGGCAGGCCGCGTCACAGGGCCGTCCAGGTTCGCAGCGCGCGCCTCGGTGTTCATCTGGCTTGACATTTCTCATGGTACCGGCCTCGGGCCGGTTGCACGTCTATCTCACAAAATTCTACCATTGTTGGACAACCCGTACAGATAGTACAGTAGCCGCAGAAGAGAGCCACGCGCCCTGATTCAACAGGTCGCTGGCTAAGCACACACCGCACTGGGAAAGGAGACGAGAACCATGGCGAGGAACGGTATGCTACGCAAGGATGTGCTCCGGGCCGCGCTGGCGCTGCCCCTGGTGGGCGCGGCGGCCGCGGCCTGCGGCCTGCCGGGCCAGAGCTCGCCGCAGCCGGAAACCGCCAGGACGGCGCCGGCGGTACCGGTGCCGCTGGAGTTCTGGAACACGCGGGGCACGAGTCGCCTTGGACTGGGCTTGAAGGCGGCCCTGGACGACTTCCAGGCGCGGAACCCCGAGCACATCGCGATCACCGAGGTCGCGGTGGCCGCCGGCCAGGCCCAGGAGAAGGTCAAGGGGGCGCTGGCCGCCGGCACGCCGCCCAACCTGCTTGGCGACCAGACCCAGGCGGAGGCCGCCGCCCTCCTCGTGATCGGCGGGGTGGTCGAGCTGAACCAGGCGCTGCGGGCCTCCAAAGACTGGAGCAAGATCAAGGGAGACCTGCTCCCCAACATAGTCGACGGCTCCA
>JACQGX010000377.1 GCA_016199265.1 Chloroflexota bacterium
GAATCACCCCGACACGGCGCTGCTCCATCTGGTGAAGGCGCTACAATGCCCTAACGGGCGCTGGAAGTCCAGTCTAATGCGTGGTTGTAGAGCCGCACGCCGGCCAGGCTGCCGTGCCGGTGTCAAGACTCATGGCGCCACTTATACTGATAAGCCGGCACGACGGCAAATACCGCAATACCGCCACACGGAGTCTCGAGTGATTGCTGAAACGAACCTGCCGGGCACTGCGCTCCTGACCGAAACCGGCGATCTGGCCGCGCGAATGGTAGCGGGCCTGAGTTCTCTCCTCGACCGAGAACTGGCTGCAGCCGACGCCGCGGCGGCGGTGGCGCTCGCCTCGACGGTAACATCGGAGCAGCATGCCGAGGCGAGCGCCAAGAAGAGGCAACAACTGGCCCGGATCATCGGCGCGGTTGACCGGCGATTGCCCATAGACGGTCTCGAGTTCGCCGGGTCGACGGCCGTGCCTGCGCTGGTGGCATCGGCACCGGAGTACGACGTGTACGCTGTGCGCTGGCCGGTGCTCGACGGTGTCGACGGTGAAGGCTTGCTGCTGCAGCCGAAAGCGGCACCGGTAGCGCGTGTTGTTGCCTTGCCGGATGCCGGTTGGTCGCCGGAGCAACTGGCCGGTCTTGCACCGGGCGTGCCATGGGAAGCACAGTTTGCGCGCCGGCTGGCGGAGAAGGGGTGCCAGGTGGTCGTACCGGCGCTGATCGATCGCGGCGACGAGTGGTCGGGCAATCCGGCCATCAAGATGACCAATCAGCCGCACCGCGAGTTCGTCTACCGCATGGCGTTCCAGATGGGGCGCCACATCATCGGGTACGAAGTCCAGAAGGTACTGGCGTTGATCGATCTGTTCGCGCGCGGACTCCCTCTCCCTTTGGGAGACGGGACGACTACGCCCATCGGCATCTATGGCTATGGCGAAGGGGGGCTGACCGCGCTCTACGCCGGGGCGCTCGACCCGCGGCTTTCTGTGGTCGGCGTAAGCGAGCACTTTCGTAACCGGCGGGAGCTGTGGCGGGAGCCGATCTACCGCAACGTGTGGCGCCTGCTGCGCGGCTTCTCCGATGCCGAGCTGGCGGCAATGATCGCGCCGCGGGCGCTCGTAGTCGAAGCGGTTCCAGGGTCACGTGTCGAGGGTCCGCCGCCGGCGCGCGAGCGGCGGCAGGGGGCGGCGCCGGGGATACTCGAACCGGCACCGTTGGAGCAGGTACGGGCGGAGGTGGTGCGTGCACGGCGTGTGTACGATGCGCTCGGGTCGTCTGAGAGGTTGGTGCTGGTCGAGCCGGACGGTGAGGAAGACGCCGGGCCGGGGATGGAGGCGGCATTGCGGGCGTTTGTGGGGTTGCTCGCCCCTCATCCCCCGGCCCCTTCTCCCACCGGGGGAGAAGGGGAGTGGAGCCTACGACGGAGCACCGTTCGCCGTCCGACCACCGTCCCCCCTCGCCCCTTGTGGGTGAGGGGGTTCGGGGGTGAGGGGGAAGAGGCGGCGCGCTCGCGGCGGCAGTTCGAGCAGCTTTGCCGGTACACCCAGATGCTGATGCACCGCTCGTGGCGGCAGCGGCAGGCGTTCTGGGCGGAAGCGGATACGTCCTCGCTGGAAACGTGGCGGAAGAGCTGTCAGGCGTACCGGACGTATTTCTGGGATGAGGTAATTGGGCGCACGCCAGAGCCAAGTGTGCCGCCGAGCCCGCGGACGCGGCTGGCGTACGAGCGGCCAAGTTGGACCAGGTATGAGGTAACACTCGATGTATGGCCGGACGTGTTTGCCTACGGCATCCTGCTGGTTCCCAAGGGACTGCCGCCGGGCGAGCGCCGGCCGGTCGTCGTCTGCCAGCACGGGCTCGAGGGGCGGCCGCAAGACGTGATCGAGAAAGAAGGTGGGCCATACCATCAGTTCGCCGCGCGGCTCGCTGAGCGGGGGTACGTCGTCTACGCGCCGCAGAACCCGTACATCGGGCGCGACGACTTCCGGGTGCTGCAGCGCAAGGCCAACCCGCTGGGGTGGTCGCTCTTCTCGTTCATCGTCGCCCAGCACGAACGCACGCTCGAGTGGCTGGCGGCTTTGCCGTTCGTCGATCCGGAGCGAATCGCGTTCTACGGGCTCTCGTACGGCGGTAAGACGGCGATGCGCCTGCCGGCGCTGCTCGATCGCTACTGCCTCTCGATCTGCTCGGGCGACTTCAACGAATGGATCGTCAAGTGCGTCAGCACCGACCTGCCGATGTCGTACATGTTCACCGGCGAGTACGAAATGTTCGAGTTCGACCTGGGGCACACGTTCAACTACGCCGAGATGGCGTACCTCATCGCGCCGCGTCCGTTCATGGTCGAGCGCGGCCACCGGGACGGCGTTGGGCTGGACGAGTGGGTCGCCTTCGAATACGCCAAGGTGCGCCGGCGTTACGCCGATCTGCGCATCCCCGAGCTGACGGAGATCGCCTTCTTCGAGGGCGGCCATAAGATCGACGGCACGGCTACGTTTGCCTTTCTGGACAGACACCTCAGGTGGCAATCGCAGATGGAGGACGAACGACGAACGACGAAATGAGCCAACCTGGTGTTTCCGTCCTTCGTCATTCGTCCTTCGTCATTCGTCCTCTTCGTGCTCGTAGATCCAGTCGACCAGCCGGTCGAGGACGGCTTCGCGCGTTTCGGCGTCGGCCGCCCGATCGAGGCCTTCCAGGATAGACTCGAGCTCGGCGACCACATCGTCCTTGCCGGCTAGGAGCAAGTTGGCCCGCAGATCTTCTGCGCGGCGGCGGAGTGCGACGGTGGCGTCGGTTTCCGCCGCCGGCGCGGCTTCGACGGCGGCGCGCGCCCGCGCCTTCTCGTCTTCGCTCAAGTGGCGTACCGGCGCGGTAATCTTGATGTCGGCCCGCCGGTCGCTGTGCCGGTCGCGCGCGGTGACGTGGACGATGCCGTCGACGTCGTAGTCGAACGTGACCAGCACTTCCCGCTCCCCGCCGCTGGGGTTCGGCGAGATGTTCTCGAACATGAACTTGCCCAACGAGGTGTTTTGATCGACGGTACGCGCTTCGCCCTGGTAGACCTCGATCTCCACCTTATCTTGGGCGGGTGTCAAGGTGTAGTAGTGCTCGGACTTCGAACTGGGGATCGTCGTATTGCGCGGGATCACCACGCTGAAGAACTTGTCGTCGACGCTCGCCGTGATGCCGTCGAACCGTACCGCGCGGATTCCCAGCGAGTAGGGCGCGACGTCGACGAGTACCGCCTCGATTGGCTCGCCGGCGACGATCGCGGCCTGCACGGCGGCGCCGAGCGCGACGGCCTCGTCGGGATGGATCTCCGCGCGTGGCGTCTGCCCCAGATGTTGTGCCACCAGGTGCCGCACCAGCGGGATGCGCGTCGAGCCGCCGACGAGCAACACGTCGTCGACGTCTCTCAGCCGCCACCCGGCGTCGGCGAGCGCGCGGTCGACCGCCTGCAGCGTCTGGCGTACCGACTCCCGGATGAGGTCCTCGAGCTCCTCACGCGACACCTCCATCTCTAGGTTGACGCCGCGCAGCAGGTGCTCCTCGCGCACGGTGGCGTACGGCGCGTCCGAGAGCGCGATCTTGGCGCGCTCGGCCGCTTGCAACAGACGCGCCGCCGCGCGTCTGTCGTCCATTGGGTTGACCTTGTGGCGCTCTTCGACACGCTTGGCCAGTTGCTGGGCGAGCATCGTGTCGAAGTCGTCGCCGCCGAGGTTGGGGTTGCCGTGGGAGGCGCGCACCTCGACGATGCCGTCGGACAGCTCGACCGCCGAGACGTCGAACGTGCCACCGCCGAGGTCGTAGGCGAGTGCGTGATCGCTGCCGGCGCGATCGAGCCCGTACGCCAGCGCCGCCGCCGTCGGCTCGTTGATGATGCGGGCGACCTCAAAGCCGGCGATTTCTCCCGCATCCCGCGTCGCCTGGCGCTGTGCGTCGGTGAAGCGCGCGGGCAAGGTGATCACCGCCCTTGTGATGGGCTCTCCCAGCACCGCTTCAGCGCGCCGCTTGAGCTCGCGCAGGATGAAGGCCGAGATCTCCGGTGGCGTGTAGCTGCGGTTGCCGAGCTGCACCGGCTCGGGATTGCCCATCCGGCGCTTGATCGACTTGACCGTCCGCTCCGGCGCGACGGCAAGCTGGTTACGTGCGGGAGTGCCGACGAGCAGTTCTCCCGCGGGGCCGAAGCCAACGACCGAAGGGAGGAGCTTCTCGCCATTGTGGCTCAGTACCGTTGGGCGCTCGTCGATGACGGCGGCGACGAGCGAGTAGGTGGTGCCTAAGTCGATGCCGACGATGCGTTCTGCCATGCGCGTGCCTCAAGTGATCAAGTGGTCTAAGGTGGTTAAGTGGTCAGGTAATCAAGTTGTTGCGGAGCGTGGCCCGGCCGACGATCACCTGCGCGAGGCGGACGATACGCTCGGGAGTGCGGTAACCGCGGCGCTGCTCGCGGAGGACGATGCCGTCGAGCTCGGCTGGGCACGGCTCCACGCCGACGGCTTCGTGGAGATACGGATCGAAAGGCATTCCCTGTGCCTCGATGGGCCGAATGCCGCGCCGCGCCAGCGCGTCGAGCAATCGCCGGCGGGTAAGCTCCAGTCCCTCGACCAGGTGCTCGACGCCGGCGAGGGCCGCGCCGAACGCTGGTTCGGCAACCGGCGTGGCCGGCAGCGCCGGTGTCGCCCGTGCCTCCGGTGGAGGCGGTGCCGCTGAAATCATCACTGCTGGAGTATCCGGCACATCCTGTGCCGGGGGCAACCCGCGATCATCCTTCCGTCGTGGTGTGAGGCCGAGCGCGGCGCCGATGACGTGCCACCAGCGCGGCGCCGGCGGTTCATGCGCGCCGGAACGCTCGACGGCCGGCGGCGGTTCGCCCGCTTGCCAGGGCGGTGGCGGTTCAGGCGTGACTGCCTCTGGCCCAAGCGGCCGGTCCGGTTGTGGCGCGAGCGTCTCCGTCAGGTAATAGCCGGCCTCGATGTTGAGCTCCAGGCCGTCGATCGCCGCCAGCAGATCGTCCAGGGCCGCGCGCTCGGCGGCCTCGCGCAGGCTGCGCTCGCGGGCAAGATCGCGCGCCAGCTCGGCCGGTGACGAGGCGGCGATCTCCTCGATGGCAGGGCCGATGGCGGCGACACTCGCTTGGAGCGACTCAAGGGCGGCGCCGGACCGGACGAGCTCGCGGCCAAGCCGCGCGAAATCGCGCTGGGAACGGGCGACGCTCTCGCCCACGCTCCCGACTTCGCTCGCGAGCCTGGCGCCCGTCTCGGCAACGTCCTCGCGCACACCGCCCATTTCGTCCGAGAGCGCTGCACGGGCCCGAGCGACGCTCTCGCCCGCGCTGCCGATCTCATCCGAGAGCGTGGCGCCGGTCCGGGCGATGGCCTCGCGGAGGTCGGCGCGCGCTTCGCGGACGAGACCCTCGATCAGCAATGCGAGGAGATCACCCCAGGCATCGAAGTCTTGGGGCGCAGAATTCTTCACGATGAACAACAGCTTGCGCAGAAAGATGGCCGCGGGAGGGGCGATGCCTTGCGGTACCTTCAGGATACCGGGCGGAAGACACCGGCGGCCGCAGCCGAGGGGCTGCTCGGTTGCCCGGCGACCGTCTTACCGAGGCGCCGCGCGCGCCGCCTCCATGTCGAGCTGGGTGTCGATCTCGGCGAGTGCGGCGGCGATGAGGTCGTCGACGAAGCGCGCCGGTATGGAAGGCGGCGTCACCTCGCGCAGCGCCTCTTCGTCCAGGCCGGCGGCTGCCTGATCGAACTCGAGGAGTTGGAGTTCGGCGCGTTTGCGCGGCGAACGCAGCAGCTCGTAGGCCGCACGGATGCGCTTGAATCCCTCTGGATCGCGCTCGGGCGAGTGCTCGCGCACCTTTTGCAGATACGCAAGGCGCACCTCGGTCGAGGAGGCCTCGCGGCTTACGCCCAGCACGGCATACGGATCAGGGCCGTTCGACGTCCCAGTAGGCGGGGTAATCTCTGCCGTGGTCATCGTCGTCTTCGTCGTCGTAGCTGTCGAGGCCTAGCAAGGCTCGCAGCGCAGGTGGCGCGGTATCCATCCACGCATAGATGCGTTCGCCCGTCTTGCGATCGAGGAGCCGGTGAGCCAGGTCGACCTGTGTCACCTCGGTAATTGCCCGCAGGTCGGCAGTTTCGGCAGCATCTCGGCCGGCGGCGTTGAGCAAAGCGCGCGCGCCAGGCACGTCTCCGCCATGGTAGAGGCCCTCGGCCAGATACGCACGGTGCAACGGGCTCTCGGTGGCCTTGGCGGTGCGGTGGAGTGCGCCGATGAAGAAGGTCTTGAGCTGCGGATTGGCGGCGAGGCGCTCGGCGACGTTGACCAGACTATTCACGTCGTCTCGCTGTAGCACGGCCATGACACACTGCTGGCACTTGTCGGCGTCTCCTACCCTGGCCCAGGCGTCGATCAACTCGCCGTACGCCAATCGCGAGCGTTTCGCCTGCTTCATGGCACTATTCCACGACGAGAGCGCCAGCTTCTGCTGGCCGAAATCCCAGTAGAGGTGCCCGATTCGAGCGAGCGCGGTCGCCTTCTCCGGCGCGTGGGGAAGCGCTTCCCGGAACGTCTTCTTCGCCGCCGGCAGCTCGCCGCGCGCCAACTGCGTCGCGCCGAGCGCCAGCAGGGCGATGCCGCGCTCTGCTGGCTGAGCAAGCTCGGCGGCGCGCTCGGCATCCTGGGCGGCCGTTGCCTCGCGAGGGTGTTCGAGCACGCTGCGCGCCAGCGCCGTGCTGAGTGCCGATCGGAATGTAGGATTCTCCGGCTCGAGCGCGACGCCTCGTTCGAGGTGTTCCTTTGCCGCCGTCGATTTGCCCGTGACTAATAGGGCGATGCCGAGCTGGAGCCGGTCGTTGGCGTTCTCCGGCGCATCGGCGGCGACCCGTTTGAGGTGCTCGATGGCCGGCTGGATCTGCGCTTCGTCGAGCAGCAGCGCCGCCAGCTCGCGGCGCGTATCGACGTCTGACGGGACGACCTCGAGCGCCTTCTCGTAGTGCTCGATGGCCCCGTCGACGTCATCCTCGTCGAGCAGCAGACCGCCGAGGTGCCGGTGCGCCACAGCCAGCAGGTGCTGTTCGAGCGAGTCCTCGGCGGGTTGCGCCCGGCCATCGGCTTGGCCGGCCGCTCGCCCGTCCACACGTCTCTCGGTGCGGCCTCTTGGCTGCCGGTGTGCCGCCGGGTCGCGTCCGCGACCACGTTCCCGACCGCGCGAGCGCGCCCGCACCAGCGCTTCCCAGTGGGGAATGGCTTCGTCGGGCCGGTCGGCGCGTTCGAGCGCAATTGCCAATTGCTGGCGGAGCGTGAGGTCGTCGGGAGTCAGCTCCAGCGCCCCCGACCACGCCTCGACGGCCTCGTCGTAGTCTTCCTTACGAATCTGCTCCTGGCCGTAGAGGCGCAACGCCGCGGCGGCATAGCGGTGCGCTGCCGGCGCGTCCGGACCACCCAGCGCTTCCAGCCGGAGATACTGGTCAGCCGCGCCCTGGTAGTCGCCCGCCAGCGCGGCCTCGACGGCGAGTTGCCGGTAGACCCAGGCGAGATACGGCTGCACGTGGTCGACCGGCTGGCCGAGGTCGCGTGCCCGTTCCAGAGCCTCGACCGCCTGCTCCGGTTGACGACGCTGGACGTGTGCAATACCGAGATAGAGGTTCGCCGGGCCGCGCACCGCCGTCGACTCGTCGGTTTCCGGGACTTGCGCGACGACACGTTCCAGCGTGCGGATGGCGCGTGCCACCTGGTGCTCAGCCAGCAAGATCACGCCGTGAATCAGCCCATCGAGCGGTCGCTGCGCCGCGAACGCGGCGATGACTTGCTCGGCACGAGCGAGGTCGCCGACGCGCGCGGCGGTAAGCGCCTCGACTCGCGCCGCCGATGCCGGATCGAGCGCCGCGGGGCGGCCATCGGAGACAACCGGCTCGCCGGCCGCAAGCTTAACCAGCGCGGTTTCGTAGGCGAGGTGGGGACTAGCAGGCGCCAACCGGATGGCTTCGGCAAGCTCCGCGGCCGCTGGCTTGCTCCGCCCGGTGCGCCGCAGCAAGTGGCCGTGCAGGCGACGGAGGTCCGCCCGGTCCGGTGCCGCTTCGAGCGCGCGTTCGACCGAAGCGGCTGCCCGCGCCGGCCGGTCCCACCGGGCGAAGGCCTGCAGCAGATACGCCCGTGCGCAGACGTCGCGCAACGCCGCGTTGTCCGGCTTGCTGCGCACGGGCGCGAGCAACTCGCACGCGAGCTCGACGTTCCCGCGCGCTAGGAGCGCCTCGGCCTGGCGGGCGAGCGCCTCCGGGTCGGCCGGCAGCCGCCCCCCCGGACGCGGCGGCTGTGGCCGCGCCTGCCCGTGTCGTGGTCCGTGCCGCTGTTTGGCCTTTTTCTTCGCCATCCGACCTCATCACAGACTAGCACGACCAGGACTACTCGCGCCAGGGGAAAACGCTGGAAGGGGCGGTCTACCGACATGAGGCTGCTGCCTCGACAGGATCAGGTACGTTCACCTCGACGTAGTCCACCGTTGTGGTCGGTTCCGGGGTAGCCTCTCCATCCTCGCGCATGCCCTCAAAATGGAATTCGAGAGCTTCCTTCATCATCTGCCGTACTTCATCCAACGTGTCTCCAGTGGCGATACACCCTGGAACATCGGGCGCATAGGCCGAGTAGTTGTTTTCCGCCTTTTCGATCACAATGGCATACCGCATCACGCCTCTTCCTTCAGACCGGATATGTGCGTCTATTGGAGCTTGCCGCGGCCGCTGATCTCCCAGGCGGCTTGGACGATGCCGTCGCGCGTGGCGTAGAGCACGTCGTGGAGGAGGACGGTCGAATCGGAGTAGCCGACGATGAACTCGAGGCGGTCGCCGATCTGAAGGCTCGTGTTGGGTTCGGTTAGGCGCACGCGCCCGTGCTCGGCGGAGAGCAGCACCGCCTCGACCTGCTCCAAGGGCAGCCCCAGCGGCCGGGGGTCGCCGTGCGAAGAGCTCATCGCCTTGAACCCGCCGTCGGTGACGATCAAGTGCGGGTTCGGGCGACTGACGACCGTCGTCACCACCGTGAGCGCGCACTCGTGGTCGAGGCGGTAGTGGTTGAGGTAGCGCATGTCCCCGAAGATGCCGCCGCCGGCCTGGACCTCGGTCACGCCGCGGATGAACGCCGTGGTCTGGTACGTGCCGGTGCCGCCGCAGCTCACGATCGAGACCGGCAGCCCGGCTTCGCGGCAGAGATCGGCCGAGCGGGTCAGCTTCTCCACCGAGTCCTTGATGGCAGCGCGCTTCTGGTTCTGATCGGGAACGGCGCAGGTGTGCCCTTCCCAGCCCATCACGCCGGCGAAGCGCAGGTGCGGCGCATCGGCCACCCGCCGGGCGAGCGCGACGGCGGCGTCACCCGGCGCGACGCCGCAGCGGCCCATGCCGGTGTCGACTTCGACGACGACGCGCGGGCGTGTGCCGGCCGCGGCGGCCGCGGCGTCGAGCTGCGTGATGCCGACCTCGCCGTCGACCGCGACGACGACGTCGGCCTGCGCGCAGAGATGCGCTAGGCGCCGGACCTTGGCCTCGCCGATCACCTCGTTGGCGATCAAGATGTCCCGGATGCCGGCGGCGGCCATCACCTCGGCCTCGCTGAGCTTGGCGCACGTGACGCCGAACGCGCCGGCCGCCAGCAGCCGGTGGGCAATGGCGGGCACCTTGATTCCTTTGGTGTGCGGACGCCAGCCCACGCCGGCCTGCCGCATCGTCGCGGCCATGCGCGCGATATTGCGGTCCATCGTGTCGAGATCGACGACCAGTGCGGGGGTATCCACCTGACTCTTGGGCAGCCCAACAGGGCTCGTTGCGGTGACTTGCATAGTTCCCTTTCTGGACGAAGAGTGTAAATGGCGACTTGACTGGGGCGCACGCACGCCGTATTATCGCGTCACGATTTTCGAAAATCGCAATCGCGAGTGGATCGGAGGCGAGCGATGTCGGAGGGAGACAGGCGGCCGCTGCGCGCGGGCATCATCGGCACGGCGCGTGTCGGGAGCTGGTACGACGACCTGCAGGCCGGCACACCGGAGCTGATCCCGTCGAGCCATGCCGGCTGCTACGCGGCGTGCCCGCGTACGGAACTGGTCGCCGGCAGCGATCTCGATCCGGAACGGCTCGAGCGGTTCGGCAAGAAGTGGGGCATACGCGCGCTCTACGCCGACTACCGCGAGATGCTGGCCAACGAGGCGCTCGACGTCGTCAGCATCACGACCTCGTGGGGGCACGACCACGCGGCGATCGCGCCGGTCGTCGCCGAAAGCGGCGTGCGGGGCATTTTCTGCGAGAAGCCGATCGCCACCTCGATGGCCGAGGCCGACCGCATCGTGCGGCTGGTCGAGCAGAACGGGGTCAAGTTCGCCTGCGCGTACCTGCGCCGCTGGAACCCGCGCTACCACGCCCTGCGTGCCGCGATCGATTCGGGCGCCGTGGGGCGGCTGGTATCGATCACCGCCATCGGCGCCGGCAATCTGATGCACGCCGGTACCCACTACGCCGACATCATGGCGTACCTTGCCGGCGATCCCGAGCCGGCGTGGGCGTGGGGGCGCATCGAGCCGGTTCCGCCGGATGCCAAGAGCCCCACGGCGCGCGTCGATCCGGTGGGAAGCGGCTATGTCGAGATGCAGAGCGGCGTGCGCTTCTTCCTGGAAGGCGTATCGCCGGGAGCGATCACGTTCGTCGTCTCGGGTACCGAAGGGAAGCTGATGGTCTTCAACGACGCCCGCCGCGCAGACCTGTGGCGCCGGCCTCAAGGGAGCAGCGACCGCTGGCTCGAGCCCGAATCGCTGCCCGTTCCGCCGCAGACGCGGAGCCCCGTGCTGCCCGCACTCGAGGACCTGGTGGCGAGCATCGACGCGGCGGTCGACGGGAGCGATCCAAGCCGCCAGCCGGCGAACGATGTCCGCCGCGCCGCGCGGGCGATGGAGCTGTGCCTCGCGCTGCACGCATCGCACCGCCGTGGCGGCTGCCGCGTGGAGCTCCCGCTCGAAGATCGTGAGCTGAGCGTAGACACCTGGTAGTTGGAGCTCACCACGGAGACACGGAGACACAGAGAGTGAATACGCAACTACTCTGTGGCGCGCTTAGAAGAAAACGGAACCGCAGATGAACGCAGAGGGAGTTGCGCTCATCGATGGCTTGATCGGTCGAAGTTTTGTCGTTCGGGAAAGGAACACCAACTGATGAACGAGCAAAGTGTGAGCCGGAGACGGTATCTGGCGGCGGCCGGTGGTACGCTGGCGGCGGCGATTGCCGCAGCGTGCGGGAGCGGGGAGCAAGGAGCGCCAAAGGCCGCGGGGACGCAGCCGGTGCAGATCACGTGGTGGTCGAACCTGGGCGATCAGCACCCGGAAAGCAAGACGCGGGTGCAGATCATCGAGGAGTTCAACGCGACGAATAGGCCGGTTGAGGTCGTGCCGGAGGCGTTTGGCGCCAACCTGACCAAGATCAAAACGGCGATCGCGAGCGACACGCCGCCGGACACCTACTTCATCGCCTGGCGCGAGGGCGCTGAGGTGTTCCTCACCGGCGCTGTGGCCGACCTCGACGCCGAGCTCAAAGGCCATAGGGACTGGGGCGAGCAGCGCAAGGACATCTTCCCACTCATGCTCGACACGAGCATGTGGAAAGGGAAGCTGACGTCGATGCCGATCTACACCAACAACAGCCTCTTGCTGTGGAATGTCGAGCACTTGCAGAAGGCGGGGCTGCGTCCGCCGCAGACGGGCTGGACGTGGAACGACTTCAAGGACCAGGCGAAGCGCGCCGGCCGGCCGCCGGATCTGTGGGGCTTTGAGCTCTGGGCCGACAGCTCGTCATTCATGAGCTGGTACGGCACCACCGGCGGCCGCTTGCTCGACCAGACCGGTAAGAAGATCACGATCAACTCGCCCGAGGCCAAGGAAACGGCGCAATTCATGCTCGATCTGGGCCGGCAAGGCATCTCGCCGGAGAAGCGCATCTCTACCGGCCGCAGCCAGTTGTTTATCGCCGCCGGCTCGGTCTTCGAGGACACCGGACCGTATCGCCTGGCGAACATTCGGGATGGCGGCATTAAGTTCGACGTCGTCTCGCGCCCCGTTCATCCCACCAAGAAGGTGCGCCGCGCGCAGAACGGCGGCCATAACTTGGTGGTGTCCAAGATAAAGGACACCGCCAAGCTGAAGGCGGGGTTGGCGCTGGCGAAGTTCATGAACAAGGGCGTCTCCCAAGCCAAGATCTGCGCCATTCTTGGGACGGCGATCCCGGTGAACCGCTCCGCGCTGCAGACGAAGGAGCTGCAGGAGTACGGGAAGCAGGACCCGCAATGGAAGGTGTTTGCCGACGAAGCGCCCCACAGCGATCGGTCTCCCACGTTGCCGTCGATTGTCAAGATGCTCGCGTCGCTCGATAAGGCCATCAACGACAGCATGAGCCAGAAGACCGGCGTCCCGGCCGCCCTCGACGAAGCGCAGCGCGAGATGCAGCAACTTCTCGACGCCGACCTGGCTTGAGGAAAGCTATCTAAGAGGTTCACCGCAGAGACGCAGAGCGGGCGCAGAGCGGGCGCAGAGAGATGAAGAAGATCGTGAGCAACGAATGCCAGGATCACACTGGCTCATTTTACCTCGGGACAAGGAGCGGGTCACCTAAGACCGACTCTGCGTCTCTGCGGTGAAGTCCCCCGTCCGATGGTGAGAGGATGAGCACACTATCCACCGAGCCCAGCTGGGAAGAAGTGCCGGTGCGCGACCGGGCGCTGCGCCACTCGGTGGCCGAGCACGTGCTCGCCGCGCTGCGGTCGGGCCGGCTGACTGCGGGGGAGCGCGTACACGAGACGTCGCTGGCGCGGGCGCTCGGCGTGAGTCTTTCGCCGGTGCGCGAGGCGCTCTTCCGGCTGGCCGACCAAGGGTTGCTCGAGCACCGGCCGCGGCGCGGTTTCTATGTCACGGAGCTTGGCGAGAAGGAAGTGCGCGAGACGTATACCTTCCGTGCCCTGCTGGAAGGGTTCGCTGCCCGTCTGGCGGCGGCGCGGTGCGCGGCGGCGCGCGGGGCAAACGGTCGCGTGCACGAGGCGGCGCAGGCGATGCTCGACGCGATGGCTGCGCTCATCGTTGAAGGCGAGCGGGCCGGCCTTGCCGGCGACCGGCTGACGCTCAACGACTGCAATGCCAAGTTTCACGATTCGCTCGTGCGCCTAGCGGACCACCACCTCGTCAGTCGGGCGTGGGCGCTGCTCGCGCCGACGTCGTGGCTGCTCGTTCCGGGTTCGCGGCCCGCCCCGCTCACGCGCCATGACGTCACAGACTGGGTCGAACGGCACCGCCGGCTGCTGAGTCTCGTGCGCTCCGGCGATGCCTGGGCGGCCGAGAACGAAGCGGCCGCGCACGTGCGGGTCGCCGGCGAGACGAATCTCGCCAATCGGTTGTCGTCGGGGGGTACGCCCTCGTTGTAGCGTGCGCACAGGGCGCACGAAGCGCGGAAGCGCAAGGGAGGAGAACATGAACCAACCGGTGTCTAAGAGGCTGCTGTTTGCACGGGCCGCCGGTATCGCAGCCGGTTTGGCGGGGCTCGGCTTAAGCGCCGCTTGCGGCCCAGATGCACAGCCGGAGGCGAAGACCGCAGCGACTAGCGCGCCGGCGAAGGCCCCGGTGCCCATTCTAGCGTTCAACTGGGCCGGACCGGAGCACCGCTTCAGCCTCGCCAACAAGGCCGTGCTCGATGACTTCCAGACGAGGAATCCTGGACGAGTCACGATCGATGTCGGCGAAGGCGCTGCCGGCGTGAACCTCACCAAGATTAAGGCGTCGGTGGCGGCGAACACCCCACCGAATCTTTGGAGCCCCTGGCAGGTCGAGGCATCTGACCTCTTTTCGCTTGGCGCGCTTGTGGACTTGAATGCCGAGCTGCGAACGCACAAAGACTTTGGCAAGCTCAAGGGCGAGGTGATCCCGACGCTGGTGGACGGGGCCACCTGGAAAGGGAAGCTCACGCTTATGCCCATGTTCCCCGATCCACATGGGCTGGGGTACAATAAGCAGCACCTGGTACAGGCCGGAGTGGCTCTTCCGAAGCAGGGCTACACCTGGGACGACTTCGTCGCCATTGGCCGCAGGGCCGCGCAGCCGCCGGACCGCGTGCTGTTCAACTTCGAGTACACCTGGAACATGTTCCTGTGGTGGATGTACGCCAACGGACAGCGGCCGCTTACCGCCGACCGTACCAAGGTGTTGTTCGATACGCCCCAAGTGCTCCAGACGCTCGAGTGGCTGCACGAACAGGTGACCCGAACGCAGCTTGCCCGGCACGGCAAGGCCGATTTCAACGAAGGCAAGTCGGTGACGGAGGTCATCAACGCGGGTACCGTTACGCCACCACGTTACCCCAATGTCGACCCCGGCGATGGCACCGGAATCTCGCTGACGCACTATCCGCTTGGGCCGAGCAATACCAAGAAGGAGATCGGCACCTCCGGCAATGTCTTCGGCTTCGTCGTCTTCAAGTCGCCGGATGCCAACAAGGTCGCGGCTGCCGCCGAGATTGCGGTGTGGTCGGTCCGTCCTGACGTACAACTAAAGGTCTCTGAAGCGTCGGGACATGCGCCGGCCAACCTCACCGCGGCCAAGGACCCCAATCTCTCCCGTGCGCTCAAAGGCAACCTACTCCTAAACACGCTTAACGACCTCGCGAAGTACAACTACCCAACACCAAACTTCCCGAACTGGGGCCAGGCGAACACCATCCTCAACGAGAACCTGGGCCGGCTGGCCAAAGGGGAGCTGCGCGCCAAGGAGGCGCTCGCCGAAATCCAGGCCAAGATCCAGGAATTGGTCGACGAAGACCTCCGGCGAGGGTAAGCAGGGGGTGACAATGGCAGCAACTGCAGCGGGTATGATGTGGCGCGTCGCCAAGCACGAGGGGGTGGGCAACGTCGTCCTCGAACACGTCCCCATCCCAGAGCCGGGACCGGGACAGGTTCTCGTGCGCACGCAGGTTAGCCTGATCAGCCGCGGCTCAGAGCTGTGGCGGCGCTACGAGCGCGAAGAAGCGATCGATCCCGGCATGATGGGCTATTCGACCACCGGCGTGGTCGTGCGTGCCGGCGAGGGCGTCGCGCAGGTTGGGCCGGGCGACCGGGTGGTCGTCACGGCGCCCCACGCCGAGTACTCGGTGCGGTCGGTCCAGGAGCGCGGCCGGCCATGGGTATTCCCGCTGGACGGCGCGCTCAGCTTCGATGAAGGCACGTTCCATCCGCTTTCGACGAGCAGCGCCGGTTGGACGCAGGCGGCGCGAATCACACCGCGTGACCGGGTAGTCGTGCTCGGCCAGGGGATTGTCGGCAATCTCGTCATGCAGTTCGCCCGGCGCTATCGCCCAGCGCAGTTGATCGCCGTCGACGCGCTCGACCTCCGCTGCCGGCTGTCCAGGGAAGCCGGGGCGCCGGAGGTGATCAACGCCGCCGAAGAGGAACCGGTCGCCGCCGTCCGGCGGCTCACCGGCGGCGCGGGTGCCGCCATCGTGTTTGACTGCGTCGGCGGCCGCGCCGGGGTGCAGTCGTTCGCCCAGGCGCAAGAGATGCTCGCGCCTGGTGGCCTGCTGCAACTGATCGGCCTGTATCATGGGGCGCCGCTGCCGCTCGATGCCTCGAAGATGATGGGCAAGCGGCTGCTCGGCGGCTACCCGCCCGAGACCGACCGCGCGGTCGCCGGACAGGAGGCGATGCAGGCACTGGCGGCCGGCGCAGTGCGCGTGCAGCCGCTGATCACGCACCGGTTCGCCGGGCACGAGGCGAAGCAAGCATTCGATTTCCTGTACGAGCACCCAGACCAGGCCATGGGCGTGCTGCTGATCTGGGGCTGATACGATAGCGACACCAAAGCGTACGACACCAATAGCGAGTTGTGAATGAAACTAGTTACCTTTGAAAAGCAAGCCGGCGAACTTCGCCTCGGGGCGTGGCACGGCGAGGCAGGGGCCGCACGGGATCCTGCCCAGGGCGGTGTGATCGTCGATCTGGCCGCGGCGGCCGAGGCGAGCGGCGCGACTCAGGATGTGCCGGCTCTTGCCTCGGCAATTGCGTTGCTGCGGGCAGGCGAGGCCGGACAGGACGCCGCGCTCCAGGCATTGCGCTTCGCACAGGAGCGCGGTATCGACGGTACGCAGTGGAGCGTGGCGCCCAGCGCCGTGCGTTTGCGCGCCCCGATTCCGCGGCCGGGCAAGGTGCTGGCGCTGGCCGGCAACTACGCCGCGCATCGCGCCGAGGGCGGCGTCAAGTCGCCACTGGCCGAGAAGGCGCTGCCGGAGGTGTTCTGCAAGCCGGCAACGGCGGTCATTGGCCACGGCGAAGCCATCCAGATCCCTGGCTTGCCGGTGGCGACGGTCGACTACGAAGGTGAGTTGGGCGTCGTGATCGGCCGCCCTTGCAGGCGGGTCGCGCAGGAGGACGCGCTGTCGTACGTCGGCGGCTACGTCTGCGCCAACGACGTCTCCGGGCGCAAGCTCGATCCCGGCTTCGAGCGCGATCCCGACATCCTCGACCGCGCCAAGTTCTTCGACTGGCTGATCGGCAAGTGGCCCGACACGTTCTGTCCGCTGGGGCCGTGGCTGGTGACGGCCGACGAGATCCCCGACCCGATGGCCCTCAAGCTGGTGACGCGCGTGAACGGCGAGCAGCGCCAGGAGACGATCACCGGCGAGATGATCCACACCATCGCCCGCACCATCGCCTGGTGCAGCAGCCTGATGACGCTCGAACCGGGCGACGTCATCGCCATGGGCACCCCCGCCGGCGTCGGCAGCGCGCGCGGCGTCTTCCTCCAGCCGGGCGACGTCGTGGAGGTCGAGATCGAGCGCATCGGCGTGCTGCGTAACCCGGTAGAGGCGGCCGCGCAATAGCAGTCAGTTGTCGGGCGCCGAGGAGACTGTCCCACAGTCAGTAAACACGAGCGTTCGGTTCGTCGAGCACCGCCGCCGGGGGCTAAAGCCGCCCGGCTACGTGAACAAAGGATGCTGAAGCGCCCTGGAGCTGATGCAGCGGGCGGGGAGAGCCTGCTTGAGCTGGCTTCGTCGACGTAGCCGGGCGGCTGTAGCCCCCGGCGGGCGCGGCCTGCCGACGACGTCACTCA
>JACQGX010000378.1 GCA_016199265.1 Chloroflexota bacterium
CCAGGGGAGAGGGGGAGTAGAGGCGCTATGGTATCAGCTACGGCTCATCGGACGGCCGGCGGGAGTGGATCAGGGTTGTGGACCGCGAGTTGGAGGACACGGCTCGGCGCAGGGGGGAACTGGGGCGCGACGCCGGTAGACGGGATCTGGAGGGTGTAGCCGGCTTGCCGCGTGGGGGAGAAGCTCCCTTCCATTGTGCGCGGCGCGGGCGACGGCGAGGCAAAATGTGCGGCGGCGCCCCCGCCAAGCCACACCAGGAGCAACAGGCTGGGTATCAGCGCCACGCAGGTGCGGAAGCCCAACGAGCGCCACAGGATCGCCCACGGGCTGCCACGTCTGCGGGCATCTGTGGCACAGCGTAAGCTGTTGTATGTGCTGTCGCTGCTGCGCCCAATGTAAGTGTTGTGAGTGCTGCGGGCGATCGCCGGACGGCTGTCGTTCAACTCTGCGCTCATGGCTGCCTCCCACCCATGAGCATCGCGCGCCGGAGTCAAACGGTGGCGCGCACGCGGTCAAGATTCGGGCAAGGTTGAATCAAGTGCAAAGTGCAAAGTGACGATAACAGTGGGTTCCACCTTGGCTCTGGTTTAGGTCCATTGCCTGAGGCGTGGGGACGCCGACGATGGTAGCATCGAGGCGATGGACGAACGGCGGCTCACGTTAGACGAACTCGATGCGCTGGCGCAGGTGGCGCTGCAGCGGGCAGGGATGCCGGAAGTGGCGGCGCGGGTCGTCGCCGGTGTGCTGGTGGAGGCAGAGGCGAGGGGGATCGAGTCGCACGGACTGCGGCTGCTGCCGAGTTACGTCGCGAGGATCCGTTCGGGCGGCTTCAACGCCAAGGCCGAGCCGCGGCTGGTGCGCGAGGGACCGGCGGTGGCGCTGCTGGACGGGCAGAACGGGTTGGGGCCACTCGTGGCGACACGCGCGATGGAGATCGCCACGGCCAAGGCGCGCGCGGCCGGCATTGGCGCCTGCGCGGCGTACAACAGCAACCACTACGGCGCGGCCGCGTGCTATGCGCTGCTGGCGGCACGGCAAGGGCTCATCGGCATCGCCACGACCAACAGTGTTGCCGCGGTGGCGCCGCCGGGCGGGCGCGTCGGCCGCGCCGGCAACACCGCGACGGCGTACGCCGTGCCGGCCGACGAGGAGCCGCCGCTGGTGCTCGACATCTCGATGAGCACGGCGGCGCGCTCGCGGTTCGCGCTCCACGCCGAACGCGGCCTGCCCCTGCCGGAGGGCTGGGCCATCGACGCCGAGGGCAGGCCGACGACCGACGCCAAGGCGGGACTGGGCGGGTACCTGCTCCCGCTCGGCTCGCCCACCGCAGGCCATAAGGGGTTTGGTCTTGCGATGCTCATGGACACACTGGCGGGCGCGCTTTCCGGCGCGCGCTTTGGGATCGAGCTGCAGCGCATGACCGACGACGATCCGCGGCCGTACGGGATCGGCCACTTCCTCCTGGCGGTCGATCCCTCGTGGTTCGGCGATCCGGCGGTGTTTCGGCGCAGGATCGACCGCATGATCCGCGACGTGCGCGCTACGCCGGCGCAGCCGGGTGTCGACCGAGTCTACGCGCCGGGGGAGCGCTCGCACGCGCACTGGATGGAGGCACGGCAGCACGGAATTGCGATCCTAGCGCAGTTGGAGCAGCGGATGCGGAAACTGGCGGAAGCATCGGCCGGCAGAGAGAGAGAGAGAGAGAAGGAACCGCAAATGAACGCAAATGAACGCAAATGAGATGAGGGTTTGGAACCGCCGATGCCCGCCAATATACGCGGATTGGGAGAGGAAAGAAACCGCAAAGGAACTCTTCGCCTCCGCTCAGGGCAGGCTCCGATGAACACCGATAGGTGAGGGGCTGGTTGCCCGGATTAGCGCTCGAGAACGGCTCTAGCGAGACGGTGTTGGCCGCTGTGTAGGTATTCGATCGCGGCGTCGAGGGCGGCGAGGTGCATCGAGACGCGCTGGTCGAGTGGGAGCTCGGTGGGGGTTTCGACGGTGGCCTGCAGCGCCTGGGCGATGTCGACGGGGAGGACGTTTTCCGTCTCCGGCGGGGTAGAAACGTCTGCGGTTGACGCCGCAGCAACGCCGGACTCTGCTCTACCCTGCGATCCGGTCGCGAGAAGGCGCAGACGGTAGCGGGCGATGTAGAACGGGAGAGGCCACGCCTTGAATGTGCGCCGGCGCTCGGTTGAGCGCTCTGCGTCCAGCTCGACGACCGAGTCCTTGACAGGGATTTCGCCGTCGACGAGCTGCCCAGGATGGAGGGGACCGTTCTCGCCGGCGGCGGCGACGATGACTCGGCCGAGCTCGCGCGGGGCGAAGACGTAGAGACCGGGGGCGTCGACGTCCTCGTGGCAATCGAGGAACAGATCGAACCGGCGGCGGCGCAGCGCCCGCTTGAGCAACGACACCTCACGAGTCATCTTGGCTGCTCGGTGGAAGCTCCGGTTGAGGTCGACGCCGCCCGGGCCCTCGCGGCGGTTATGAACGTAGCCCCACGGGTTGGTGCACGGCATGACGGTAAAGGCCACGTTCGGCCATCGCTCGAAGCGTCGCCGTTCGAGGAACTGCACCACTGCCTCGGCCCCGGCCGGCTCGTCGCCGTGCGTTCCGCCGTTGATCATGACGTGAAAGTGAGGGGGTTGGGAGACGCGGGGATCCTCGGCAGAGCGCCGAGCTTCGGTAAGTGGGCGTGGCGGAATACGGACGATGAACAGGTCGTATCGCTCCGCCCCGTCTGGCGTGACCTGCTGACCGTAGATGCGCCAGGAGAGCGGCGGTCGCGCGGCCGCTTTTACGCGTTCCACAAGCGCGGCGTAATCCCGGATGATCGGTGGCGGCGCGGCAGCGGACGGCGCACCGGAGGTGGCGGAGCTTGCGGGCGCGCTGTCGATGGACGACTCGGTAACAGCAGCGGGCAGATTGGAGGTGGTGGCGCCAGCCATACTAATAGCTTACTGCGGCCGGATGGCAGACGGGGTCATAGTGAACCTGGGTGCAGTGTGCCGGGTGCGACACGACGCGAGGGGGCGTGTAGAATCCGTGTGACGAGTGTGTAACGGAACAGGAGGACGTGCATGGGAAGGCGAATGCGAAAGAACCTGATGGTGGATGGAGAGAAGGTAGCCGAGCTGGCACGTCGCCGAGGCACGAGCGAATCTGAGGCGGTGCGACAGGCGGTCGACTATGCGCTGGCTGCAGAGGAAGTGATCGAGGCCATGCGCGAGCTCAGCAAGCGAGACGGGATAGAGGACGTATTCGGCCTCCTGCCTGACGAAGCTGCCGAAGCCGCAGGAGCGGTCGAGACCAACAAGCGATGACTCGCCCACGAGTTCCCGATACAACCCTGTTCATTCAGGCGCTCCGAAGACCAGAAAGCCTTGCAGACCTGTTCCGATCCATCGCCACCGGACGGGTCTGGCTTTCCTCAGTTGTCATCGCAGAGCTCTATGCCGGCACACGCTCGCCAGACGATGCGCTGCTCGTCAACCGCATCGTGGCCGCGATGGAGCGAATTGAGCGTCTACTCATACCAACGGCCGGTGAATGGGCACGCGCCGGCCGCCTGATGGGGCGGAGCGCCCGCTTGTACGGCAACCTACGCCCGCGCGACCATCTTGCGGACGTGCTGATCCTCATCTCGGCCGCCCGCCTAAACGGAACGGTAGTGACCGCTAATCTGCGCCATTTTGAACGGTGGGCGAAGCTCGCTACATCGTCTGGATTGAACGTTACCGTCGCAGAACGGTTGCTGTGACCCCACTCCTCTGGTAGCAGGAGACTTACAGAGCGCCAACAGGAGCTGACGGTCGGAGCGAGGCGGTTTGGATCAGCTATCCTAGACGATCTGACGAAGATGGTAGAGACCACACCGCGACCGGTGCCGCTCTGGCCGCCAAATGAGATGCCGGGCGGGCCGAATGCGGAGGGGCTGCCGGCGCTCACGCCGTATCTGATCGAGGGCGATCACACACGAGCGGCGGTCGTCGTCTGTCCGGGAGGCGGGTACGCCAGACGCGCGCCGCACGAGAGTGGGCCGGTGGCGCGTTGGCTGAACACGCTGGGGCTCCACGCCTTTGTGCTCGACTACCGGGTCGCGCCGCACCGGCACCCCGTTCCGCTCGGCGACGCGCGGCGGGCGCTGCGGTTCGTCCGGCACCACGCCAGGGAATGGCGCGTCGACCCGCAGCGGATCGGGATTCTGGGTTTCTCCGCGGGTGGGCACCTCGCCGCGTCGGTCTCGACCCACTTCGACGACGGAAACCCCGAGGCAGACGATCCGATCGAGCACCACAGTTGCCGGCCGGATCTGGCGATTCTCTGTTACGCGGTGATCACCTTCGGCGACGCCTTCCGCCACACCGGCTCGATGCGCAACCTGCTGGGCGACGATCCACCCGAAGCGCTGCGCCGCCTGCTCTCGAACGAATTGCACGTGACGGCCGATACACCGCCAACGTTTCTCTGGCACACCGCCGAGGACGCGGGCGTGCCCGTGGAGAACAGCCTGCTCTACGCCGCCGCCCTCAGCCGCCACAAGGTGCCCTTTGAACTGCACGTCTACCCCACCGGCAAACATGGCCTTGGTTTGGCGCAAGACCACCCACAGGTGAGGAACTGGACGGAACTGTGCGCAGTGTGGCTGCGGTCTATGGGGTATGGCGCGTAAGGCGCCATCTGCTTCCAGAGGCACACCGGCAGACTTGCATGTAGGCTCACCTGTTTCCGTGTCGTCTCGGGCTTGAGGTGTGCATGCCCTGAAACTATCAGAATTGGTAGTTCGTTCTGCAGAATGGGGCATAGGACACCTGTTTGCGTGTATGTCGGGAGTTCGTTTTGCAGAATGGGGCATGTAGCTCCTGTTTCCGTGTAGCCGGACTGCTTTGATGTCCTTGGAGGAGGTGACGAGCGACGGGAGCGGACAGGGTCAGAATCGCTGCCCCTCCATAAGAGAATCTGCCGCGAGGAGAGCGAATTTCAACGTTCGGACCTCGCCCCCTACCCCCCTCTCCACTCCGGTGGAGAGGGGGAACGGACCTACCCCCTAGCCCCCTCCCTCAAGGACGCATGATGCAGATTATGTTTAGCCTGGAGGGGTGGGGTGGGAGACGGAAGGTGCCCAGCCGCGGCATCGTAGGGGTATTGGAGGCACCCTATGATGGACCTGGACC
>JACQGX010000379.1 GCA_016199265.1 Chloroflexota bacterium
CACCTCCCCAGTTAGCGAAAAGTAGAGGAGTTTAGAACTCCATCTTCCTCCTCAGGAGCATTGGCCATGAAGGTAGCGGGCATGGTTGTGGTTAGCCGATTCCAGCCTATCCGGTCAAGGTTGCTGGCCCGGTTGCGCAAGGTCAACGGTGAGTTACCGGAGCTTTCACGGAAAGGCCGGAGGCAATGATGCCGTGGCAAACGGTTGCAGGACCGGGAGATTCTGGGCCGGTGGCACGCGCCACCTTCAGCAATCCGGCGCGGCGTTGGTGGGGAGCCTACGCTCCACGGCTGGAGCGAATTCCCATTCAGAGATTTGTGTTTGTTTACCGAACGTTTACCTGGGTTAACCCGCTCTGTAACCTGGCGCGGATATGCTATGGGTGTCTGGTGAGTCAGACCACGCGACAGGGTCGGAAGAGCCACACTCGCAAGCCCGAAAGGGAAGACCGATCCCCGCCCTGCCTTGATGCAAGTCAAGGAACAGCGACCGTGGCGCTGGGAGGGGCTGCAGAGGAGCGGTGACGTTCCTTTGCTGCGGATCTGGCTCACCAGACATGTTTTGTCTCTATCGCGCAGTCAGCCGTTCCAGCGCATTGAGCAGGTCTTGGTAGTCGAAGAACTGCTGCAACACCACCACCCCCGGGGGAGGCGCTGCATCCTGGCCGCTCTCGTCCTGGCGGCTGAGGAGAATGAGCGCGATCATGGGCACCGGTCTGCCCGCGGCCTGGCGTAGCGCGGCGACTGCACGGCGATAGCTGTCGTTCCGCCCAGTTACCAGCACGATTGCGTCGGCGGCATACCTGCCGGTGCGGAGGCTATGACAGGCATCCTCGACGGTATCTTCGATGGAGACATCGTCGCCATGCATTTCCAGACCGACCACCAACGCATCCCGCAGTTGGTCACTGGGTGTAATCAGCATCACTGCTAATGCCATAGCGCACTGCACCCTCAGCCCGCCGGTTGCTGCCGAGGCACCGCTGGTCCACCAGTGGAACCTGAGCCAGCCAGTCCGGATGGTCCTAAAGCAAAGCCACGGTGGAACCCGCAGGCCTGCTCACTTTGCACTTTGCACTCGGTTTAGACGGTACCGGCGCGTCTAGGGGGCCGTCTGTACGCCCGCGTACCAACACTGGTCGGGAAGGGGGCGCGCCTTACTGATCAGGAGTGGGGGAGCGGGGGAGAAGCCAGTCGTAGGCCGCCGCGATCGCGCCATAGCAGTAACAGCTCGACGCTTCCAGCCGCGTACGGTCAACAACCGTGATCACGCCCCGGCGATAGCTGATGGCCCCCTGATGCAAGAGGTGCTGCATGACCTCGGTGACGGTCGCGCGGCGGACACCGAGCATTTCCGCGAGAAACTCGTGCGTCAGGCGAAACTCGTCGCCGACGCGGTCCTGCGCCATCAGCAGCCAGCGAGCACATTGTTGTTCCAGCGAGTGGCTCCGGCTACAAGCGCCGACTTGGCTGACCTGAGTCAGAAAAGTCCTGGTGTAGTGGAAGAGTAGTGTCTCAAAGGCCGGAATCTGGTGGCTTTGCCGATCAAACACGTGTGCCGGCATGCGCCACGCCTCACCACCGATCTGGCACACTACGCGGTGCGACGCGGTCGTGCCATCCAGGAAGACGGGCAGACCCACCACGCCTTCCTTGCCGATGATGCCCACCTCAACGTTACTGCCTTGACCAATGAGCGCAAGGGCAGAGACGACGCCGCTGATCGGAAAGTAGACGTACTGGATCGTTTCGTCGGGCCAGTACAACACCTGCCTCGCTTCCAGGGATACTTGGTTAAGGTGCGGGATGAGCCGGTCGTAGATATCGGGCGGGAGCGTTTCGAGGAGGGAAGGCAAGGAGTGCGCCCGTGCCCTTTCCGCTCCGACCGGTCTTCCGGTCGCACTGTTCGCTCTCGTGGCTTCAGGGCCGGCAGGCGCCCCGCGTCGCTGGTGCGAATGACTGGCGCGTGGTGGACCGGACATGGGATCGCTCTCTTACACCGAACGTATGCCCAAAGTGGGCGACCGGCATCAGGGAAACCCCGAATCGGCGCGCAGGTGCCGGGAAAAGGATGCTTAACCGGCCGACTCCCAGCGTCACAGGGCGGGCTCGTGGAGGCACGGCCGCACGGCTGGTCCCCATGCAGGTCAGGCGGTTCCGGCTGAACCGCGCCTCCGAGGCGGACGCGCAGTGGCTCTGCGATCTGCTGAACCGGCTCGGAGCGCCGTTCGGCACGCACGTGCAGGTGGAGGGCGACCACAGCCTGGCCCTCCGATGGCGGTAGCCGGCAGGAGCGCAAGCAGAAGCGTCCGCGTGCACCGCCGTTAACCCTCCGGTAACCTTGGGCAACGCGTCTGTTGACCTTGGCCGCGTAGAGTAGAACCCTGTGGTCACGGCTCATCACGACGCCATGGCCACCGTGGGAGTACTCGCTTTGCTTCTCCGTAGATATCCCGGTCGGGCCGCGCAGCCGGCCGAGGGCCGCCAGGGCCGCCAGAGCCGCCAGAGCCGCCAGGGCCGCCAGAGCTTCGGCCCGCTGCGAGCCTCCCAGTTCATCCGCTCAACCCAGAACCACAGGGAGGACAACCCATGACGTTAACGAGAACGATCCTGCTCGTCGAGACCGACGAGTGTCGACGGCAGGAACTGGTGGAGCTCCTGACCAAGGAGGGCTATGTGGAGCGTGGCACGGCCGATCGTTGTCGATTGCCCTCCGCCGGTGACCGTACGTTTACCCAGCGTAACGCGCCCCGCAACCTTTAGCAGCCATTATGGTAAGTGGTCAGCACCCCCAACCACCTACGCCAAGTGCAAAATGCAGAATGCAAAGTGAGGATGCCTGTGGGATCCACCGCGGCTGTGGTTTAGGCGAACCAGCGGCCGGGGGCAGCACCACAGGAGCGGCAGCAAGCACCGCCGCCGCCATAGTGACCGGCACCTGAGGAGGTGAGGACATGGCCGCCATGTCGAGTGCACAACCGTCCGTCTTGACACGCGCGATGTGGGAGGAGCGCCAAGCCGGTGACCGCGACGGTCCCACGGCCGGCTATCGAGCCGGCAACCACGTCGGTGCTCTGGAGCCGCACGAGCTCCGGCACGAGCTCGGCAACCTCCTGGCGCCGGCCCTCGGCTACAGCCAACTGCTGCTGCGCCGGCTCCCCGCGGACAGCCAAGGAGACGAGCGACAGGCGCTAGAACTGATTATGCAGAGCATCAGGCGCACGATGCACCTGCTGGAGCAGGCCGCCACCAGCGACGCCCTCGGCTTCTCTCCCAGGTCTGCGGGACCTGCCGCGTCTCCCGCGTCTCTCCCCCGTGGCCCCTGCAACCTGCGCGACGTGCTGGTGCAGGCCTTGGCGCACGTACCGCCGGAGCGCGCCGCCGACGTCCGGTTGCGCCTGAGGGCGGAACAGCCCCTGCTCGGCGCGTGGGAGGGCGAGCAGGTGATCCAGGTGGTGGTCAATCTCTTGAGCAACGCCGCGAAGTACTCCGACCCCGGCATGCCCATCAATGTCGAGCTCGGCAGCACCGGCGGGTGGGCACAGGTGGTCGTGCGCGATCACGGCATTGGCATCCCGGCCGACGCACTCGAGCGGATCTTCCACGGCTACCGGACGGCGTCCGCCCAGCGCAAAGCCCCCGGCCAGGGGATCGGGCTGCAAGTCTGTCGCCGCCTGGTGGAAGCCGCCGGCGGCCGGCTGTGGGCCACGAGCAGCGCGTCCGGCGGCACCGCCTTCGTTCTCCAGTTGCCCCTCGCGCCGACCTCGCCGCCCGAAGCCACGAGCGCGAGCAGCCGCTGAGCCCTAGGCGCAACAGCACGCAACAGGATGGCGACACAAGGCCGCTTGCAGTACCCCCACGCTCGGGCACCCGCCAGTTGCGTTGACGCCGCAGACCGTCGACACGCCCTCACCGCGATTCACGCCGATGACGGCGATCGCTCATCATTCCGTGCCATGCCACTACTCCCAGGATCACGGAACCACAGCGTGGCACGCCTGGCGAGACCACCGCCTTCCGGTTCACGCTGCTGATCACTGCGTGGCTGGGGTAGTCCGAGAAGGGGTTCGTCTTCGCAAGCGACCCAAGCGGTCACCTACCAAGCCTCTCGCGAATCCAGCCGGGAGCATCGCTTGCCGGGAACGACTCGAGCGAGGCCTCTTCGACCTTATCGGGGGCCACGCCTCGGGTTCGTCGCTTCTCGCCCCAACCGGTTTCACGCTGGCCCTTGTGACCGGTAGGGGAAACCCGGGCGCGAGGCGAAGGCCTGTGCTGCGGTGCTCGCTTCTGGAGCACCGCTGACTTCGTCTTCTGTGCTCTGCCCTCCATTGTTCATGTCGCCTCAATGCTATTGTGCCGTCATCAGGTTGCTAAACAGGTAACCGGCGGTTAATGAGATGTAAACGGGATCGCCAAGGAGCGGCGCGACGAACGTTGACCCGCCGTTGACGTGCCGCAACCGCACCGGCAACCTTGGCACGCTAGACTGGAAATGCGGCCTAAACGAAAGCCAAGGCGGGACCCGCAGGTTTCCTCACTTTGCACTTGATTTAGACCGGGGCAATTCGGGGTGGGCTGGGATGGTCGCTGGGATGGTCGGCCGAGGATGCCAAGATGCTGTTGAGATGGCGCCGAAGGAACAATAACACTGGCAGGATGAGCTTCGAGAGGGGGTAACGAGATGAAACGGGTTCAGCGAAAGGAGGAGCGGCGCCGGCAGTCCGCGGCGCGCCGAACGGCGAACGGCGCTACCCTGGAGCGTACCGTCGAGCGCACAGCTCAGGCCGAGCAAGAGATCGAGCGCGGCCTGGCATACCCGTCCGCCCTCTTCCGGGACCGAACGCACGCCGGAGCCGTGCTGGCGGCGCACCTGATGGCGTACCGGCAGGCAGACGCAATCGTGTTGGGCATTCCCCGTGGTGGCGTCGTGGTCGCCGCGGAGGTAGCCTGTCGCCTCGATCTCGACCTGGACGTCGTCGTCGCGCGGAAGGTGGGAGCGCCGTTCCAGCCGGAACTGGCCATTGGGGCGGTGACGAGTAACGGCGGCAAGTTCCTCGACGAGGAAGAGATCGCCGGACTGGGCATCACGTCGCACTACCAGGAGGAAGCGATCGCGGCGCAGATGGCCGAGGCGCGCCGGCGTGAAGAGCGTTTCCGGCGTGGCCGGCCGCCGCTGCGCTTGGCCGGCCGGAACACTCTGCTCGTCGACGACGGGTTGGCCACCGGCGCCACCATGCGGGCCGCCGTCCGGTCCGTGAGGCTGGCCGGTCCGGCCCGCCTGGTCGTCGCCGTCCCGGTGGGCTCCAGACAAGCCTGCACCGCGCTGCGTTCGGAGGCGGACGAGGTGGTCTGCCCGAACGAGCTGAAGGCGTTCTGGGCGGTGGGCCTGCACTACGAAAACTTCCAGCAAGTGGAAGACGACGAGGTCGTGCGGATACTGGAGGACTACGCGAGCGTGCGTCGTCGCGCGAAACCTCAGGCGGCGTGAGGGCTTTCCCTGAGCGACCGCTTGTTTGCCGCCCGTTGACCGCCAGCGACCTTCGGCTAGCGCAGGGCGGGCGGCCGCACCAGCAGGAGTGGCAGGCACGCCTGCTGCAGCACCCCCGTTGCGACGCTGCCCAGCACGATGCGGGCAAGCCCGCTCCGGCCGTGCGTGGCCATGGCGATGGCGTCGGCATGCTGTTCGCGTGCCAGCCGCGCGATAGCGGCGGCGGCGAGGCCGACTACCGGCTGCACGGCAACGATCTGTCCCTTCCTGCGCAGCGGCTCCGCGACGCTGCTGAGGTACTGCTGCGCCCCGACAAGCTCAGCCGCGCGCGCTCGGCGAGCGGTGAACCATCCAATGGCACCAGCAGTGTGCGGTACATAGACGGCGTCCTTTCTGCGACACTTCTGTAACACTCAGGCGATTGCACCCGCAACATCCCACTCCTGCGCCTCGAGGTGTTGCCGCTCGCGGTTCAGGTGAGCGATATCCGTCGTGAGCAGGTGCTCGAGGGCCTCGAAAACCAACAACTCTCGGTGGATCCGTTCGACTTTGCTCGGTGTCATGTTCCTTTTCACCTTGTCCTGATCAACATGGTGCCGCGAACTGGTTGCCGTCCCGGTTGCGCAACGTCAACGTCGCGCTCGATAACCAACCGCGCCGGGCGGAAACGGCAGCCTATGCGGCACGGGCGACGAGATCACGGAGCGACTGGTGGTAGTGAATCCGCTTGATGGCCTCGGCGACAATGGGGGCGACGCTGTGTACCTGAACCGGGAGCGTGAACCCGGCGGGCAACGAGATGCTATCGGTCACCACCAAGCGGCGCACCGGCAGATCACTGAGGCGCTCCGCAGCCGGCCCGACGAAGAGGCCGTGGCTGGCGACGACGGTGATCTCGGGCTGGCACCCGGCAGCCAGGAGGACGTTCACGGCCGCCTCGATGGTGCCGCCTGTGCTGATCATGTCGTCCACGAGCAGCGGCGTGCGGCCTCGCACGTCGCCGGTTATGGTGCCGGCGCGAACCACCTCGCCGCTGATGCGGGTCTTGTGCACGAGCGCCACCGGCCGGTCGAGCGACTGCGCATAGCGATCGGCCAGTTTGGCCGCGCCCAGGTCCGGCGCCACGACCACGGCGTCCTCGGGGAGATCGGGCTGCACCGCGTCTGCGAGGACCGGCACCGCACTGAGGTGCTCCAGTTCGATCGAGAAGAAGCCTTCTAACGCGGCGGTATGGAGGTCCATCGCTACTACCCGCTGGAAGCCGCTCGCCTCGAGCAGGCCGGCGATGAGCCGCGCGCCGAGCGCCTCCCCGCCCCTGGCACGACGGTCCTGACGGGCGTAACCGAAGTACGGCAGAACGGCCGTCAGTGAGGCAGCGCCGGCGCGCCGGCAGGCGTCGGCCAAGAACAGCAGCTCCAAGAGGTGCGCCTCCGCCGGTGGGGAAGTCGGCTGGACAAGGTAAAGATCGCACCCCCGTACGTTCTCCTGCACTTCGACGTGCAGCTCACCATCGGGAAAACGTTCGATGACACGGCTTACGAGCGGGACGCCCAGGTGCCTGGCAATCGCCTGGGCCAGGTGCGGATTCGCCGAGCCGGCCAAGATACCAGGTGCCTGAGTCGGGGAACTGGTGCGCGTGTTCATCTTCGGAACTCGCCTCATTCATCGCACTAACATTTGCCGGCGACACGCCGGACGAGGTCGCGCTGGCCGAGCGCCGGCTGCGCGAAGCGCTCGAGCGCATCGAGCGCGAGGAAGCCGGCTCTCGCCGAACCCATTGAGGCAGCGGCGGGCCGGCGCTGGTTGGCTCCCGACTCGGAACGGCGGCGAAGGGCAGCGCGCGCTCCGCCAGTGACGAACCGCCATACGGCACGAGAATCGTTCGAAACATAGCACCACCTTTCCAGCACGTAGCGTCAAGCAGCGGCGGTTTGGCCGAGTCCGCGGACGATGTGCGACGCCAGGCGTTCTCGCACTTGAATAAGGGCCGGGCTGAAGTGCACTGCGGGGCTTTCCGGTCCGGCGAGCCGGCGACATGTGGCCGGTAGAGCGGCTACCTCGCGGCGCAGACGCACGCGTGCGGTGGCCAACGTCTCTTCCGTCTGTTCTGTCAGGCGCTTGCCCTGCTGCATCACCGGGACGAGTAGGGGCTCTGCCTCAGGGATCGGTGGCTCGTCGAGACGCGTGATCCAGTCCTGTGTGATGATGCCACCCTGACAGATACGCCAGACCTGCTTCGGCCCCGGCCAGGTGGCCTTGCCGGCGGAGAGCTTGAGTGTCGGCTCTCCGGCGTCGGCCACCAACTTGTAGGCCATGTCGAGATACGGTGCGTCGGCCGAGACCCCTAGGCGGCTACCGACGCCAAACCCGTCGATCGGCGCCTGGCTCGTGACTGCCCGCGCGATCTCGTGTTCGTCAAGGCTGCCGCTGACGAAGATCGTGGCGTCGCACAGGCCCGCTTCGTCGAGGATGCGACGGGCATCAAAGCTGAGGGCCACGAGATCGCCCGAATCGAGCCGTACGCCACCGAGGTGGTGGCCGGCGGCGGCCAGCTCGCGGCCGACGCGTGCCGCCTGGCGCGTACCTTCGAGGGTGTCGTAGGTGTCCACGAGGAGGATCGTGCCATCCGGGTACGTCTCGGCGAACGCGCGAAACGCGGCGGTTTCGTCAGGGAACGCCCGGACGTAGGAATGAGCCATCGTGCCGGCGGGCGGAATGCCATAGCGCTGGGCGGCGAGCACGTTGCTGGTCGCGTCGAAGCCGGCGAGGTACGCGCAGCGGGCGACTTTCAGGCCGGCATCGGTACCGTGGGTGCGTCGCAGGCTAAAGTCCACCAGGCGCTGGCCCTGGGCTGCCTCCACACAGCGAGCAGCCTTCGAGGCGATGATCGTCTGCAGATGGACCTGATTGAAGACGACGGTCTCGACGATTTGGGCCTCGATTATCGGCGCCGTCACCTCGAGCACCGGTTCGTTGGGGAAGAACACCGTGCCCTCCTCCAGCGCACGGACAGAGCCGGTGAACCGCAGGCGGCCCAGAAGGGCGAGAAATGGCTCGGTGAATAGGCCGGTGCTGCGCAGGTAGTCCAGGTCGCCCGCGTCGAACGCCAGCGTCTCGAGGTACGTCAACACGTCGTCGAGCCCGGCCGCGACGAAGTACCCCCACCCCGGCGGGAGGTGGCGCGCAAAAAGGCTGAACGTGGCCGGTGCGTGCATGCCGTGGTCGAAGTAGCTCTGCGCAATCGTCAACTCGTACAGGTCGAGCAGCAGGGCCGGCGCAGCCGGGACTGTTGCTGATTGTGGTGCCATGGTGAGCGCCTTTGTTCCATAATGCCGCCACTTGGTTGCCGAACAGGTATCCGGAGGTCAACAGGACCTAAATGGGACGGCAGGAAAGGGACTTGGCTTGCGAAGCACCCAAGCTCGATGCGAGGGTTACCCAGCATTTACCGGGCGTTTACGTTCAGCAACCTCCCGAGCAACCATGCCGGTTTATGCTGGCAGCATCCGGACTCGTCCTGCCGGAGCAACGAACGGCCGAATGGCCGGAAAGGAGCGGGCGATGCAACCGATGCAACCGATGCAACCGATGCCGTGGAAGATGCCAGTGAAGGAGGTCATGACCCGTGATGTGGCGTTCATCGCGCCGGACAACACGATCCAGAGCGCCGCGATGGTCATGCAGGAGCGTGACGTCGGCGCCTTGCCGGTGCGCGATGGCGACCAGTTGTTTGGCATGGTGACCGACCGCGACATTGTGGTCCGATCCGTTGCGCTTGGACAGGACCCACGGACGACGCCGGTCCGCCAGGTGATGACGCGCGGCCTGTTCTGCTGCTACGAGGAGCAGGACGTCCATGAGGCCGCCCACCTCATGGAGAGCAAGCAGGTGCGCCGATTGGCGGTGCTCGACCGCATGAATCGCGCCGTCGGGATCGTCTCGCTCGGCGATCTCGCCATCCGCACGCACGACGACCTGTTTGCCGGCACGATCCTGGAGCATGTCGTCGAGCCGGCCCACCCCCACGTCGCGCACGCGTAGCACCATGCCCATCGCACGTGGCGACGGCCAAGCGCGAAGAGATAGGACAGACATTCGCTGCAAAGTGGAAAGAGGAGAGGAGTGTGGATCAACAGTGGCCCAGAGGCAGTGTGGGCACCCGAGGAGAGCCCGCGCGCGGCGCCGCCGACGCGGCGCCCGCGGCGCACACGGCGGCGAGTGTGCTCGTCGTGGAAGATGATGCCGGGCTCGCCGAGATCCTGGCGCTGTACCTGCAGCTCGCCGGCTATCGCGTGCGGACGGCACGCGACGGGCTGGAGGCGCTCTACGCGCTCGAGCGCGAGCGACCGGATGCGGTCGTGCTCGACTTGGATCTGCCGCGAGTCTCGGGTTTCCGCCTAATGCAGCTCCTGCGCCGCGACCCCAGCACAGCGATGCTGCCGGTGCTGGTAGTCACGGCGCTCAGCTTTCAGGAGGCACGCGAGGTGGTCAAGGCCGGGGCCGACGACTTCTGCACTAAGCCATGCGCGCCCGAAACGGTAGTCACCCGCGTCGACGACCTGCTCGCGCGGATCGCTAATCGGACGCCCGTTGCTGCCTGAAGTGCGATGCCGCGTGGTTCCTGCGCGCCGCACCGGGCACTTCCCGGTGCGGCCGGGCGCACGCAAGGCGTCCGGTAGCTCCATCCGCTCGCCCTGAGCCTGTCGAAGGGGGCGTACGGGCCCTTTGACAGGCTCAGGGCGAGCGGGATCTCATTCGGATTTTGATGCCTGCACGCGTTCGGCTCGCGTGATCCGTTGGAGCACCCCGCGCCAGCTAGGCCGCCGGAGCGATAGCACGACGGCGAGCCAGGCGGGCGAGGAGCTGGGGCAGGGGCAGCGTGTTGAGCACGTGCTCCGGCGCGAGCCAGGCGCGGCGGGCCACCGCGACCCCGAAGCGTATCAGCGCCAGGTGATCGGCGGCGTGGGCATCGGTGTCGATCGCCAGCACCACCCCGAGCTCCTTTGCCCGCCGCGCCCAGAGGTCGTCGAGGTCGAGGCGGTCCGGCTGGCTGTTGATCTCGACCACCGTGCCCGCATCACGCGCGGCCTGCAGGACGGCCTCCAGGTCGACGGCGTACCCCTCGCGCCTGCCGAGTAACCGGCCGCGCGGGTGGTTCAGCACGTCGACCAGCGGATGGCGGCACGCTCGGACGATGCGTTCGGTCATGGCGGCTTCGGGCTGGTCAAAGGCGCTGTGCACGGAGACGGTGACGAGGTCGAACTGCCGCAACACATCGTCGGGGTAATCGAGCCGGCCGTCACGCCGGATGTTGACCTCGATGCCGTGCAGGAGGCGAAACGGCGCCAGGCGGCGGTTTAAGGCGTCGATCTGCTGCCGCTGTTCCCTGATGCGCTCCACGGTGAGGCCCCGGGCGATGCCCAGCCCTCGGGAGTGGTCGGTGATCACGACGTAGTCGTAGCCCCGTCGCCGCGCCGTTTCCGCCATGACTTCGAGGGTGTCGGCGCCATCACTCCAGTTCGTGTGCACGTGGAGATCGCCCCGCAGGTCGCCTTCCTCGACCAAGCGCGGGAGCCGGCCGGCCTGAGCGGCCTCGATTTCGCCCCGATTCTCACGCAGCTCGGGCAGAATCCACGGCAGTCCGAGCGCGGCGTAGACCTCTTCCTCGGTGGCGCTGGCCAGACGGCGTTCGGACTTGGCCTCGAACAGGCCGTACTCGCTCAAGGTCAGCCCCTTGCGGAGCGCGAGCTCACGCAGCGCGATGTTGTGTTCCTTGGAGCCGGTAAAGTACTGGAGCGCCGCGCCGTACACCTCCGGCGGAATGACCCGCACGTCGATCTGCAGCGCGCCGGCTGCCAGAATACTGGCCCGGGTCGGCCCTTTGGCCAGCACTTCCTTCACCACGGGTAAGGTGGTGAAGGCCTCGATGGCGGCGTGGGGTTGCTGGGAGGCGACGAGCAAGTCGATGTCGCCGATGGTGTCGCGCATGCGGCGGATGCTGCCGGCAGGATCCACGCGCTCGACGGCAGGATGCCCGCGGAGCATGCCGGCCACTTCCTCGGCGGCCGGCAGGGCCACGCCCAGCGGCAGCCGGCGGGTACGCTGTTCGAGCCGCTCGACCTCGCGAAGGATGTTCGCCTCCAGCTTTGGGCCGAAGCCGGGCAGGTTGCGGATCTGGCGCTCACGTGCGGCCTTGGCGAGATCAGCCACGCGGTTCACCTTGAGCGCCCGGTAGAGCGTCCGAGCGCGATGGGGTCCGAGACCCGGCACCAGCAGCAGCGCCGCCAGGCCGGGAGCGACCTGCTGCTCCAGCTCTTCCAGGTAGCGTAGGCGCCCGGTCCTCAAGTACTCGTCGATCTTGGCCGCGATCGACTCCCCGACACCGGGGATGTCCTCGAGCCGATGAGCCTTCCAAATCGTAAGGATGTCTTCGGGCAGACTGCTAATCCGCTGGGCCGCCGTGTGGTAGGCACCAATACGGTAGGGGCTCTCCCCCTTCGCTTCCAACAGCTCTGCGATGTGGTTGAGCAACGCGGCGACTTCCTGATTGCGAATCATGGAGCATATTCACGGCACCGGCACTCCGGTGACCGGCATCACTCTGGCCCACGCGCCTACGCGTTGATGACGATGCGGAGATGATCGTCGATCTGGCGAACACCCGGCGCAAAGCGGGCCGCCCCCAGGACCGCCTGCTTCTCCATCCAGGAGTGCACGGGACCGCTCAGCGTGACGGTCCCATCCTTTACCGACACCACGATGCGCTTGGCCTCGCGCTCGGCCCGCCGCTCGAGGGCTGCTTCGATGGCCTGGCGTACCGTATCCTCCGACACCGAGCGACCATCGACCTCGATGTGGTTACGTACCCCACGCACGCCGCGTAGCTGGCTGACCGCCCGCTCTGCATCCTCGCGCTGATAGAGGTGCTCGACGGTCCCTTCGAGCGTCACCCACCCGTGCGCTACGGTGGTGTGGATCCGTTCGTCCGGCACGATGACGTGCCACTGGAGCGCGTGCCGCACGACGTGGGCCAGTTCCTCGTCCGTGGGAGCGAGGGTGCCTCGCGCTTTCACCTCGATGTCATTGGCCACGTCGAGCACCCCGTGCACGCGGTGCGCGGCTTCCTGTGCCGCCAGTTTCTTGGCGTAGCTCTCGACGGTGCCGGTGAGCGTGACCACGCCGCGATCGACCTCGACGCCCACGTCGGTCTCCTCCACGCGTGAATCCCACTTGAGCTCGCGCAGCACGTCCTGCTGGATCTGGGCATCACTTTTCATGCGTCTCGCCTCCTCTATTGCGTATTGCGGATACTCAACGTTTGGTCGCTGTGCTCGCATCGGTCACGAGCTCCACATGCAGGGCAATCGCATCTTAATTCACTGGGCAAGAACGTGGCGGAGGTAGGGCTCGCTCC